>CBIHPQ010000254.1:0-10167 GCA_966211825.1 uncultured Dyadobacter sp.
ATTGTCGCAAGCCGTCAGGCCTGCCACCAGACCTGTCAGAAGGAGTAATGAAAACAGTTTGTTTTTTAAGCTAATCATAGTGAATTCAAGTTTGTTTGCAATTGGATGGTTTATGAACTGATACTGATATTATGGTATGATTGTCCTTCTTCCGAAATTGTAGGCAGCCGTAAGTGTGAAATAGCTGCCGCGTCTGAACTTGCGGATATCCTGATCAGCGTTAGGCCCCTTGGTCGTCACGTCGCTGCCGATTTTGCCGTCGTGGTTGAAATCCTGCGAGAAACGAACCGGCTGGTTGAGGATGTCCTGGATACCGAGGCGCAATTCCAGGTTGCTTTTGAACTTCTTGCTGATGTTCAGGTCGATCACGTTGCGGGGCATTTCGTATACCGTAGGATTATCCAGGTTACCCACTGCGAAGATTCTTTGTCCGAAGACGTTGTACAACACATTCCACTGCCAGCCGCTTGGTTCGGCGTAGTAAATACCCGCATTCACGAGGTAAGGCGACTGGTTAGCCATTGGCCGTTTGCTGTCGGTAATGCCGGTCAGGTCATATTTCTGGATAGCGCCGCTCAAATCCGGTCCTTCCACCACTTGTCCGAGGTCCACCTTGCTTTTAATAAGCGATGCATTGGCAACCAATGTCAGGTTCTGGAAAAAGCGGCTTGAAGCTTGTGCAAAGCCTTTGCGGATCTCTGCTTCCACCCCGTAGCTCTGTGCTGAGCCGGCGTTGATGAACGTGTAAGCCAATCCGTTGCCTGTCGGGATCAGGAATGTCTCGATCGGGTTTTTGAAATGCTTGTAGAAACCTGTAACCGAGATCAGCTCGTTGGGTGTTGGGTAAAACTCCCATTTGGCATCCATATTCTGGATCTTCGCCGTTTTAAGCGCTGTGTTACCGCGGATATCAGCCAAAAGGTTGAAGTCGAAGTAGGTAAATGGCGCCATTTCACGGAATTCCGCACGGTTAAGGGTTGAGGAATAAGCCAGACGCAGGTTCTGCTTTTCGCTCAGTTTGTAAGTGAAGTTCAGGGATGGAAGCGGGATGAACACGATGTTGTTCACAAGCTCCTTACGTTCATTCACGATCGTCGAATGCAACTGCTGATTGTTGTACTCGCCGCGGAAACCGAGGGTGAGAATGGCTTTGGAACCGAAGTTCACATCGCCGCTCAGATAGGCCGCGTAGTAGTTGTTGATACCGTTGTAAGAATCAAGGTCTTTGGTACCGTCTTTAACGGTCAGGCCGCCATCCTGGCCGGTAACGTTTTGAGGAGTGAAAATCGAGCCGATGTCGCCGCGAAGGATTTCAGAGGCATTCCCTACATTGGTATACCCATAAAAACGGGCAGAATAATCGCGGTCTTTACGCTCGCCGTATACTCCGAAGCGGATCTTGTTAGGCTCGCGGTCAACCGGGTTCCCGAATGTGTGCTCGCCGTTTACAGCCAATGTCAGCACACGCTCATTGAGTTTGGAGTAGAAACGCCCGAGGTCGATAGGGTTAGGATCGATCGGTGCTACTGCCTGGTAAGGAGGAGCTTCTGCGCCTTCTTCCGGTGTTGTGCGTTGGAAACGGATCCTTTTCCAGTCCGGCTCCCAGCGGCCTGTGTAACCGAAACCGGTGATCCAGTTCAGTTTGGTAAGGTCGCCGATCTTGTGGTCACCCGAAACCTGGGTTGTTACAATGCTGCGGTTTTCAAATCGTTGAGAATAGTTTTTGATATCGTAACCGTCCACTACGCGCTGGCCTTCGCGGGCAACGGTTTCGGTGTTGCCCATCTGGTTGAACAATGTCTTCCATTCCAGGTTGAACACAGGGGAGAAGCGGAACGTCCAGTTATGCAGCACGCCGATACGCGTCTGGCGTGAGTAGTTGGAATCTTTGTATTTTTCAAAAACATCATTTGCATTCAGACCATTCTGATACAATTTCAAATCAATGTTCGAAACCTGGTTGGTCATCGAGTAGTTGATGTTCGTGATATTGCTCACATCCACATTACCGATGTCGAAACGACGACCGAGGTTGAATGCGAGGCGCAGGTCCGGGGAAACATTCACGTCTTTCATAGCCCAGCTGTTAGGAAGGATCCTGCCGAAAGCGGCCCTTTCGGGAGAGCTGAGGGTATTGAAGTCGGCCGAACGTTTAGGGAACGCGCTGGAAAGCGACTGGTCCGCACCCCAAAGGCCCAAAAAGTTGGCACCGCTGCGCGAATGCGACTGAACATTCTGGAACGTGGTACTGGTGCGGTAACCCACTGTGAGGGCACCGTCGGTGAAGTTTTGGTCGGGACGGCGTTTGGTGTAGATTTTGATCACACCGCCGGCGAAGTCGCCAGGAGATTCGGCAGAACCGGATTTGTAGACGATCATCCGGTCGATGATTTTGCTCGGGATAAGGTCGAACGAGAATGCGCGGGTGTCTACCTCGCTGGAAGGGGTGATCACGTCGTTGATCAGTACCGCATTGTAGCGTGATCCCAACCCGCGGATCATGACGAACCGGTTGTCGACAATGCTGATACCCGGCACGCGGCGAATAGCCGCAGCGGCGTCGCGGTCCTGTGATTTCTGGATCTGTGCAGCAGAAATACCGACAGCAATGGGTTTCAGCTGTTTGATTTCGCTGATAACCGCTACTTCGGTGTTGGTAGCACGGCTTCCCCGTACTACAACTTCCTGCAATGCCTTGCCCTCTTCGTCCAGCTCCGTGTCGATCACGGTAATGTTGCCGGATTCTACGCGGACGTTAGGGATTTCCTTGGTTTGGTAAGAAACGAACGAAATGATGATTTTGTGGGTGCCGACTGGAACATTGGAGAGTACAAAATTACCATCGACGTCGGCGGCAGCGCCTATTTGCGTGCCTTCTATGAGAACGGACGCTCCGATGAGCGCCTCTTTGGTTTTCGCGTCTTTGATCGAGCCACGTATCGAGCCCGGGTCTGCAAATGCCGTGATGACGGCAGCGAGGGTAAACAGAATTGTAAAAAGCTTGGTTTTCATCTTCAGGTGTCAAATTTTCGACACAAAAGTAGATCGCCAATGTTACCTCAATGTTAACCCTATGTTACGCGTCAATTATTTATAAATTGTACTTTTCCTTAAAAATCAGCAACTTATTCCACTATTCCTTGTCCTTTTTCGGCATCGAAGTCTTCCAAATCATGCACGAAACCGTTGATCACGGCATATTTCACTTTTCCGGCCTTTTTGAGAATGAACGTGGCGGTGTTGCCCAGGCCAGGGGTTCCCGAGGGTACAGCCTGTCCGCTTCTCAGTATATGCAGCGGCGCGGTGGTGAAATACAGGCCTAATGCCCTTGTGTTGGCGTCGGGTGCGAGGCGCACATAGGTGTAACCTTCTTTGAGCAGGTTCAATGCATTCAGCTTGCTGATCTCGCTTACATTCTTGTATGCGGTAGGATAGACTTTCCCTTTTTCGATGGTAAGGCCCGTCGCGTCGATTTCCTGGCTGCCAAATTGCGGGTGTAGGTCGCCGAAATCTTCGATCTTGCTGTAATAGAAGAATTTGGTCGCATTAGCGTAGTTGACTTCGCTGCGGTTGATGCCCAGGTCGGCAGTAAACGATTTGCCGGACTGCCTAACGGTCGCATTGCGCACGACGAGGTCGTACACCCAGCGGCCGTTTTCGGGGATATTGTAATATTCTTCGCGATTTTCCTTCGTCAGCGAATTATCCGCAATCTTGTCCAGTGCCGATAGGATCGCCATGAAGTTGAGCTGTCTGATGTATTGTTTTTCCGGGTCGCCCACATAGCCGCCCGATTCGATGAGGACCAGCGTGGTGCCCCATTTCTGCACATTATCCCCGAATCCGCGCGGCTCGTGGTCGTCGGCATAGCGGGCTACCTGGCCGGGAATATACTTTTGCAGTATCTTATTCATGCCCACAATAAGCTGCATCGAACGCTCGCGTACGGCATTGATCGACAGTTCGTAGTCATAGGAAGTAGCCAGGAACGAGATCGTTGCCACTTTCGCGCTGCGGCCTGCCGAATAGCGGGGGCTCTGGTCGTGGAGGTTGAAACCGTAGTCGGGTTTGAGACGGTCCACCAAGCCTTTCAGGATCTGCGCTTCGGGCGTCTGGCGGGCGGCGGCGTCCCGGTTCATATCGATGCCCTGGATCGTCCGGCGCTGGTACCGTTCCGCACCGTCGGGGTTCAGCATCGGCACGAAATATAGGGTGGTATTGTCGAGCAGTTTCTTGCGGAGATCGTCGAAACCATCATTCTTGCCTTCGAGGAAATTGAAAATATCAAAGCTAGCCATTGTGGCGGTCGGCTCGTCGCCGTGCATTTGCGTCCATAGCAGCACCTTCTTCTTGCCGTTCCCGACTTTGATCATTTGAATAGCCCTTCCTTCAAAGGATTCACCAACTTTTTCGATCTGGTACATGGCATTGCTTTGCCGGCTGGAGATGAGCGGGAGAATGTCTTTTTGTTTGAACCGGCGCTGGGTGAGGGCCTGTTCGCGATAGGTTTGGTGGACTTTGAAGAGACGGCCGGCAAGGTCTTCAGTTTGTGCCTGGGAATCAACGGTAATCAAGATGATGAGCAGGAAAAATAGTGGCAGAATGATTCGTTTTATCATGGTACAGGCCCATTTGTTAACCGCAAGGTACGATATTTTTCTAAGCAAATTTTAATGTAAAATTTACGTTTTTGATATCCGGTTATTGTAATTTTTGCTTACATTTGTGCCATGTTAACAGCTGAAACATATCATTTGCATCATGGCCTTCTGGCTTTCGGACGTCTAGGGTGATGTGTTTTTGCAAGTAGTGTTGTAATAAGGTTGAATACATAGTATCCCAGAAGCCCGATTGATAAGATCGGGCTTTTTTGTTGTCGATTTCAAGCACTGAATGGTATGAAAACCGTCATTATCAAATACAATGCAGGCAACGTGCAGTCGGTCATGTACGCGCTCGACCGCATTGGCGCGAGCTACCTTTATACCGACGATGAAGCCGAAATCCGCTCGGCCGACAAGGTGATATTCCCCGGCGTGGGCGAGGCCAGCACCACGATGAGCTACCTGCGCAATGTGGGCCTCGATAGGGTGATCCCTTCATTGAAACAGCCCGTTTTCGGAACCTGCGTGGGCATGCAGCTCATGTGCCGCTTTTCAGAAGAGAACAATACCGAATGCATGGGTATTTTCGATGTGGATGTGAAGCGTTTTCCGGCGTCCTCGGGGCTGAAAGTGCCGCATATGGGTTGGAATAATATCTCGAACTACCAATCGCCGCTGACGGAAGGGGTGCCTGATAATGCCTATCTCTATTTCGTACACAGCTATGCGGCACCCGTGTGCGAATATACCGTGGCGAGCTGCGATTATGCATTGCCATTCAGCGCGATGCTGCATAAGGACAACTTTTATGCAGCCCAGTTCCACTGCGAGATCAGCGGTAATGCCGGTCAGCAGATCCTCGAAAACTTTCTTAAACTTCAATAACCGCCTGCCCCGAATCCATGATCCAGATTATACCCGCTATCGACCTGATTGAAGGCAAATGCGTTCGCCTTACCCAGGGCGATTATGGTCAGAAAAAGATTTACAATGAAAACCCGCTGGAAGTAGCGCAGCAATTTGAGGACGCCGGGCTGAAAAGGCTGCATTTGGTGGACCTCGATGGTGCCAAAGCCAAAAAGGTTGTCAACTGGAAGGTGCTGGAAAAAATTGCGGCCAAAACGTCATTACACGTTGATTTCGGCGGCGGCGTACAGTCGGACGATGATCTGAAGATCGTATTCGAATGCGGGGCAAAGCAGGTTACCGGCGGCAGCATCGCCGTGAAACAGCCCGATTTGTTCGAGCATTGGCTCAAAACTTATGGTGGCGACAAAATTATCCTGGGCGCTGATGCCAAAAATGAGAAGATCGCCGTGAGCGGCTGGGAGGAGGGCACTGCCATTTGGGTGTATGACTTTGTGGAAGAATATGTGGCCAAAGGGGCAAAATACGCAATCAGTACCGATGTCGCGAAAGACGGACTGCTGCAAGGCCCTTCTTTTGATTTATACAAAAATCTCCAGGACAAATGCCCCGAGCTGAATATCATCGCCAGCGGTGGCATCGCAGGTATTGAGGATGTGGAAAAACTCGCGGAAATGAATATCTACGGCGTGATCATCGGTAAAGCCATTTATGAAAACCGGATTAGCCTTGGCGAATTACAGCGTTTTTCAGTTTAAAATATGCTTACAAAACGAATCATTCCCTGTCTGGATGTAAAAGACGGCCGGACGGTTAAAGGGGTCAATTTTGTGAATTTGCGTGACGCGGGCGACGCCGTGGAACTGGGCGCATTGTATGCCGCGCAGGGAGCCGACGAGCTGGTTTACCTCGATATTACGGCAACCGTCGATGGCCGTTCGACATTTATCGATCTTGTGCGGAGAGTAGCGCAGACCATTAACATACCTTTTACCGTCGGCGGGGGCATTTCGTCGATCGCGGACGTGTCGGCGCTGCTGCACGCCGGGGCGGACAAAGTTTCGATCAACTCGGCGGCGGTGCGGAACCCGGACCTGATCAATGAATTGTCGCTCGAATTCGGCAGCCAATGCATTGTAGTGGCTATCGATACGCGTTATATCGAAACGGAAAACGGTCGCGAGCACATCGTGCACACGCACGGGGGCAGGAAAGCGACGGAAATCCGCTCGATACCCTGGGCCAAAGAGATCGAAGAAAGAGGTGCCGGCGAGATTTTGCTGACCTCGATGGATACCGACGGTACGAAAGCAGGTTTCGCGCTGGAACTGACAGCGACTATTTCGGGTAATGCCAATATCCCTGTGATCGCATCGGGTGGTGCGGGCACTATGGAGCATTTTTACGACGTATTCACAACCGGGAAAGCAGATGCCGGACTTGCGGCCAGTATTTTCCATTTCCGTGAAATCGATATTCCGGATTTGAAAGAATATCTCAAAAATAAAGACCTGCCAATCCGGATGACCCGGTAATGGCGCGGAGTTTTATCCAGTATACCCAACCGGCAGCCGGCCAGCTTCCTTGAAGAGGCCGCTGTGACAAGTTTTAATTGAAACAACCAAAAATGAGCGAGACGTTTTCAACCATTGATTTTAATAAATCGGCCGATGGCCTGGTACCAGCGGTTATCCAGGACGTAAATACCGGTAAAGTGCTGATGCTGGGGTACATGAATGCCGAAGCGCTGGAAGTGACCAGGCAGCAGGGCACCGTCACTTTTTTCAGCAGGAGCAAGCAGCGCCTGTGGACAAAAGGTGAAACATCGGGCAATTTTCTGTTTGTAAACAACATCGCGGCCGATTGCGACGGCGATACATTGCTCATTAAAGCTACACCCGCAGGCCCCGTTTGCCACACGGGCGCAGATACCTGTTTTGGGGAAAAAAATAGCCAGCCGGAAATCGCAGACACACGCTCGGGTGAGGCCGCATTCCTGAATTATCTTCAGAAAGATGTGATCCGCGAAAGAAAACTCAATCCTACTGACGCATCTTACACGAGCAGCCTTTTCAAGAAGGGAATCAATAAAATCGCGCAGAAAGTAGGAGAAGAAGCCGTCGAAGTGGTGATCGAATCGAAGGATAATGACGACGATCTTTTCAAGAATGAAGTGTCGGATTTGCTATTCCACCTGCTCGTTTTGCTCGAACAAAAAAACATTGACTTAGATGAGGTAATTGACGTACTTCGTAGCCGTCATCAATAAAAACCAGTCGCATGAAGTTACTCCTACGTCTTGTAATCAGTACTTTGGCGATTATCGTCGCCGCTAATTTGGTGCCCGGGGTTGTGGTTGCGAGTACGGGCACGGCCATCATTGTGGCCATCGTGTTGGGTATTCTTAACACATTCCTCAAACCGATCCTGCAAATCCTTGCATTGCCCATTACGATCCTGACGTTGGGGTTATTCTATTTTGTCGTCAACGTTTTCATTATTTATCTCGCCGCCACGCTCGTAGACGGGTTTCGGGTTGAAGGTTTCATTTCCGCATTATTTTTCGGTCTGATTGTTTCGGTGGTATCGGCAATCCTTGGTATGTTTTTGGATTAATGTGAAAAAAGTCTGTTGTTCAGGCCTAAATATTTCACATGATTTGAAATTTACCGCTATGCTGAGTCAACTGGAAGAAATCAAGGACACACTTTTTAAATATTTCGAAACAAGGATCGATCTATTTAAAATTGAGACCCGTGACAAGATAGAGCGGGCCGTGGTAATGGGGATATTCGCCGCCATACTGCTTTGCCTTGGCCTTACGATCCTGATTTTGCTGGTCATTTTGCTCGGGACATTCCTGAACAAGTGGTTGCACAGCGATTACCTGGGCTTCGTCATATTGCTCGGCGTTTTCATTATCAAACTAGCCGTTACCATCATCTGGAAAGAAACCTGGATCAGACTGATCCGGAAAATAATCGTTCGTTTTGTAAGCGTGAAAGAGGAATAATGCTTTTTGGCTGCTTTATTTGGCAATAAGTTTCTCTGAATTGCTATTTTTGGATTCCTTTTGAAAAAACCTCAGGCCACTATTTAAACAGATCTGAAATGAGTTCTTCAATAGATTCTTCGGTAAAAATCACGAAGCCGTTTTCATCCGATACGGACAAGGAAAAAGAAGGGTTGTTGCAGGATGCGGACCTGTACCGCGACCAGCTTGAAACACAATGGAGCGGGCTTAAAAAAGAGGCCACTACCTATGGCAAGCAGGCGCTGGTGATCGGCGGGGTCGTAGCGACGACTTTCGTAGTGATGAATGCCTTGCTGCCGAAGGGAAAAAAGAAAAAGGAAATTTTGGTCGAGCCGGTGAAGCCTGTTGAAAAGGAGGTTACCAAAATCAAAACCCAGTCTGCGGTCGGACAAGCCGTTCAAAGTTTAGCCTGGACATTGGCTGTGGGGTGGGCGCGCCAGAAGCTGAAACATTTAATTGATGACGAACGAAAAACCGAATGAAAGCAGCGAAACATCAAATCGCAGACCTCCTTTCCGAACGTAAAGCTGAAAAAAGGAAATCGTTTGCTGTTCTCCTTGACCCGGATAAAATTAACCTTTCCACTTTCCCGAAATTCCTCGAATACGCGGTAGGGCACGGCGTTGACTTCTTTTTTGTGGGTGGCAGCCTCATTACCAACTACGCCATCGACAAGCTCATTGCAGCCATTCATGAATATACCGATGTTCCCGCGATACTTTTTCCCGGCAGCAGCCTGCATATCGAGCCGTCGGCCGACGCGATCCTGTTGCTTTCTCTGATCTCCGGCCGTAATCCCGAGCTGCTCATAGGCCAGCACGTTATCGCCGCACCGTTACTGAAAAGAAGCGGCATTGAGGTATTGCCTACGGGCTATATGCTCATCGAGAGCGGCAAGCTTACCACCGTATCCTACATTAGTAATACTACGCCGCTCCCGCGCGACAAGCCGGGCATTGCGGCATGTACAGCACTCGCCGGTGAATACCTCGGCCTCAAAAATATTTTCCTGGACGCCGGTAGCGGCGCGTTGTTCCCCGTGCCCGGCGAGACGATCGCAGCGGTGCGGGCAGCTGTGGATACACCCATTATTGTAGGCGGCGGTATCGATTCCTATGAGAAGGCCGACATCGCTTTGCACGCGGGCGCCGATGTGATCGTGGTGGGCAACGGGATCGAAGCGAATCAGGAGCTTTTGCCGGAAATAGCTGCCTGTGTGAAGGCTTACAACGAAAAATTAGAGCGTGTTTAGGGGTAATGGCAGATTTAATAGGACAAATTAAAGCGAATTAAGAATTTTCTAAGGAAATTTTAAGTTCTTGGAAAAATACAAACTCAAAATTTAGGAATATTCAATTCGATCCTATTACCTTTGCATCGAACCTTAATTACACCCAAGAAATGAAAAAATTCTTTGCATTTGCGTTTGTTGCCGGGATGGTAGCTTTCGCTGCTTGTACTAGCAAACCTGCTGACGAATCAGCTGATACTACTGCTGTAACTGTTGAAACTCCTGCAGTTGATACTGCTGCTGTTGATACTGCTGCTGTTGTTGATACTGCTGCTGCTGATACTACTAAGAAGTAATCAGACGTACGAGTCGAAAATCTTGAAAAGCCCTATGAAAATAGGGCTTTTCTTTTTTTATTCGGGTATGAAAAA
>CBIHPQ010000255.1:0-10108 GCA_966211825.1 uncultured Dyadobacter sp.
CTGGAAGACAAGTGTACATTGAACGAACTGATCAACCTGCTTAGCAAACGGTGGCTGACCGAAGTGATGTTTAGTATTGAAGAAGGCAATAACCGGTTTTCGACGCTGAAAGAAGACCTTAAACACATTAGCGACAACATCTTAGCGGATCGCCTGAAACTGCTCGAACAACACAAGCTGATCATCCGCAACGACAATTTCCGCGAGGTACCGAGCCGCGTCGAATACACGCTGTCCGAAACCGGTTCCAAGCTCAGCGAGCTGCTCGACGGCCTCTGCCACTTCTCCGAAACCGAAATGGAATTCCCGGAATAAGCACCCGTTAAAGACCGTCCGCCCGGTCCTTAACAAATGTTAACAGCCACTTCGGAAATTGTGAGTGACGGAGGCGGTCAGTCACCGCCTGATCATCCGTCGGTGTTGTTTGCACAACGGATTCGCTGCGCCTTTACCAGCTGAATAAATTCGGCAATGCATTCAAGCTATCCGCAACGCATTGCCTGCAATACGCTCGATTTTACCGGTTCGATTCGGCATCTTCTCCCAAAGCCACTTCCCTGAAACCGGCGCGGCAATAAACTTCCCCGTCAAATCGCGTAATGACAGCGCCAAAGGTTCGTCAGAGACTTGCATGGAATAGCGCCCCCCCTACCGCTATTCAAACGGATTCACCGCGTACATTAAGTTCCTGGCTGATATTTCGTGGGATTCGATGTGCGTTTTTCCTTTGTAGGTACGCACTTTCAGGTTGTCTTTTCCCTGATATACAAACGAGAGCGTCGCCACAGGCTGCCCGATGTTGAACATCTTCGAACCCTTGTCGGTGTAAGCTTCGGCGAGCTCTTTCAACAAAACCGCGTCGGGAAATTCCAGGCATTTTAATGTAAACCCGTCGATATCGCCGTCCCAGTTCAGGTAAAGCAAATGCCGCTGGCCGGGGGCTATTTCAAAGTAAAAATTGAACCGTCGCTGCCCGTCGAATGCCGACGAAAGTTGTAATTCCTTCGACTCGGGAAAATAAGTTCTGATCTCGTCGCGCAAGTAATCGAGTGAATCCATGCTGGTACGTGGGTAGTATTCCAAAATTCGTGTTCAAACAAATATATCCAGCCAGCGGTAAAATTTCAAGGATCAGCCAGGAAACAGTTTGATTACGTGCTTAAACGTTTTACCAATCGGCAATACCTTTCCATTGAGCAGCCGGATCATATTGCCTTCGATGTAATGGACGAATTTTTTGTTCAGGATAAATGACTTGTGTATCCTGATGAACGCTTCGCCGGGCAGCTGTTCTTCAAAACTTCCCAGGGTGCGCTGCGTCAGCAGGAACTGGTCGCGCCCCCAGACTTTCACGTAATTTCCCAGGCTTTCAAGATAATACACTTCGTCGAGCTGCATCTGAACGAGCTTCTTATCCGATTTAATATACAGCGGCTCCGCTTCCTGCTGCGCCGGGCCGGGAGCGGCTGAAATGGTAGCCTGCTTGCGTAATGTATGTTGTTCCAATGCCCTGTTGGCGGCTTTGAGAAACCGGTCGAAGCGAAAAGGTTTCAGCAGGTAATCGACCACTTCGAGTTCGAAACTTTCGAGCGCATGCTCCTCGAATGCCGAAGTAATGATGACCAGCGGCCGCTGGTTGAGCGTCCGCAGAAAATCGAGTCCGCTGAGCTTCGGCATGCGGATGTCCAGGAAAATGAGGTCGACGGCGTGATGATTAAGAAATGCAAATGCCTCGGTAGCTAGGTAGCATTGCCCGGCCTTTTCGAGAAAGGGAATATCTTGCAGATAGCTCAGGATCACATCGTGGGCTAATGGCTCGTCGTCGACAATCAGGCAACGTAATTTCATAGCAGGTCGATTTCCAGGCTGGCGACAAACTCTCCATTCACTGCCCCGGTCGACAGGCGGTGTTTTTGCGGGTAAAGCAGTTCCAGCCGTTTCCGCAAATTAGTCAATCCGATACCGGTATGCACATGGTGTGCCGGTTCAAAAGAGTTTTTACAGACAAAATGCACGGAACGCTCATCGGCTTTGAGGCTAATGTACAGGAAAGCAGGGCGCTCAGCGTTTTCAATGCCATGCTTGAATGCATTTTCGACGAAAACGATCAGGAGCAGCGGGGCGATCATAGTAGTACTGTCTGCGATTTCCTCTTCGAAACGCAGGTCGAGGCTCCTTTTCAGCCTGATCTTCTGCAATTGCAGGTAATCATTCAGGTACTTCACCTCCTCCTGAATACTCACGAACGGCTCCCGGGCTTTGTAAATCACATAGCGCATCAGTTCAGAAAGCTGTAAAATGCTCTCGGGAGTCCGTTCGGAGCGTTGCAAGCTCAATGCGTAAAGGTTATTCAGTGTATTGAAGAAAAAATGCGGGTTGAGCTGCTGTTTCAAAAGATCGAGTTCGGCAACAGATTTCTCGTGTTGAAGGGCTGTGATCAGGCTGTTCTGCTTCGCCCACTGGATCGCAAGCAGTATGGGCAGGCTCACGGCCAGTACCAGCACCGCACCGAATGCATTTTCCGCAACGAAAGGATTTGCCGAAAATACACTTCCCAGCACCTTACTCAGCGGCAAACTCGCCAGAACCTGCCCCCATACCGGATAAAAAACACCGACAAGCGCCGCAGCATAAAGGATGTAATGTAAAATCCCCTGTTCTTTCAAAATGCGGGGAACGAGCCATTGGCTGTTGATATAAAAGAAAAAATAACCCGCCAGGTACATGATCAGCAATTGCAGCGAATAGCTGATAAAGAGCGGAAACCTGCTCAGGATTTTTAAAAAGTGTATTTCAAAACCGATCAGCAACTGCCTTTCGGAATGATACAGCGGATTACCGACGCTGGAAACGGCCATCGCGCCGAGCAGCGCCGCCAGCCCGGTAATACTGATCAGTACCGCCTTTTCCAGGCTCAGTTTCCGCACCCATTTCACCTCCTGCAACCGCCCTCGGTACCGGCTCTCGGCCATAAGCAGGCATTCGAGCGCCACAATACATAGCCCGCCGGTAAACACCACCGTCCAAACGAGCTTCACGGGGTCGATCAGACTGCCCGCGAGCAACAATAGTGCAGGCAAATAGCCCAGAAAACACCAAAGCCAGTTCCGGCGATTACGGCCCGCGAAACGGTCCTCCCCGCTCGCCTCACGCACCCACGTGACCGCCAGCACAGGCGACCATAGCGCCGCCAATGCCAGCAGGGATTGAGAATATGCCTCCCAGGGATCGTCGCGCCCGATCGTAAATGCAACCGAGATCCAGCAGAACAAGCCCACATAAAGTCCCGTATCTTTCCGGCGGCCCAGTGCCCAGGCCAATTTTTTCATTGCCAACATCCTGCAAATAAACGCGACCGGGCGCATCCCGTCAAAAATTAATGACGACCGTCGCGATTTTGATGATATTGGTAAAACAGGCAGGAAAACCGGCTGACGAACGCATTCGTCACCATGTCCATTACCTTGCTCATAATTAATTGAATACGTATTCCGCTGCATCCATCTTTGAAGCCAAACTTCAAAAGCCATGTCATGCAACGATTGAAAATTGACGGACTCTCCAAAACCTACCCAAACGGCATCCGCGCCCTGGACGGCGTTTCCCTCGAAATACCGAACGGGATGTTCGGGTTACTCGGCCCCAATGGCGCGGGCAAGTCGACATTCATGCGCATCCTCGCCACGCTCACGCAACCCGACAGCGGGCTTATCGCCTTCGACGGGCAGGACACGGGTCGTGACGCTACCTGGCTGAGGAGCAGGCTGGGCTACCTGCCGCAGGATTTCGGTGTATATCCGGGCGTTTCTGCCGAGCATCTGCTGGATTACCTGGCAGTGCTGAAAGGCTTGACCCATAAAGGGGAAAGACGGGAGCAGGTCGCCGCTCTTCTGCAACGGACAAACCTTTACCAGTACCGCAGGCAGGCTGTAAGTACGTTTTCCGGCGGAATGCGCCAGCGCTTCGGCATAGCGCAAGCATTGCTGGGCAACCCTCAGCTGGTGATCGTCGATGAACCCACCGCCGGGCTGGACCCGTCGGAACGGCACCGGTTTCACGACCTGCTGAGCGAGATCGGCGAGCAGGTGGTGGTGATCCTCTCGACGCATATCGTGGACGACGTGCACGAGCTATGTCCGCAAATGGCCGTACTCGCTGCCGGCAGGGTTGTACTCCAAGGCAAGCCCGAAATCCTCACCCATTCGCTCAAAGGGCAACTCTGGCGCAAAACGGTGACTCCGGCGGAGCTTTCGGAACTGCAAACCGCAGTCCATGTTATTTCCACGCGCAGGGTGGCCGGGCGCATTCAGGTGCATGTGCTCGCGGGAGGGCGCCCCGGCGACGGTTTCGAGGCGTTCGATCCCGGGCTCGAAGACGTTTATTTTGCCACGCTATCGGCTACCGGCAGGAAGGAGGTGCTGCCATGCTGACCGCCGCACTCCGCTTCGAAATAGGCTATCATTTCCGGCAGGTTACCTTCCGCATTGCCGCACTGCTTTTCCTGATCATGGGCATTATGATGCCATTCGGGAACTTCGGCGGCGATGAAATATACCGGAACGCCCCGCATGTGATCAATTTCATCGTTTGCCTGCTTTCGCTGTTCACCATTTTCGTGAGTACGCTGGCCTGCGCAGCGGTGGTGTTGCGCGACTCGCAATACCGCATGGAGCCGCTCATTTTCACTACGAGCGTAGGGCGTCGCCCCTATTTCGCTGTCCGGTTTTTGGGCCTGCTCGGGGCTGTTTTTCTGGTCATGTGCCTTGCGGCATTTGGCATGGCCATCGGCACTTTTGCAGCTCCGGCAGAGCGGCTGGGGCCATTTCGGTTGTCGTATTACCTCGTTCCGTTACTCACATTCGGCCTTCCCGCGGTCGTTTTTTGTTGCAGCATGGTATTTGCGACGGCTTTGCTCACGCGTAATGCCCGCCTCGTGTACACGGCAGGTGTTTTAATCTTCATCCTCTACTTCACGGCGTCCATTCTGGGCAATTCACCGGTGATGGCTGGTTCCATACCCGCTCCGGGCGGGCCGGGACGGTTTTCGGTGCTGATAGATCCGTTCGGGTTTACGGCTTTTTTTGGAGAAACGATGAACTGGCCGGTCTGGCGGCGCAACCGCGAGCTTTTTCCGCTGACGCCCGTTTTCATTGCCAACCGCCTGCTCTGGACGGCCATTTCTGCCGGGCTGCTGGGGTTGGCATATAGCCGCTTCAAATTCAGGGTTTTGCCAGAAAAAGATAAAAAAACCGGCCAAATATCGAATGCGCTGCATACCCCTGCGCGTTCCTACCGCACGGTCGACACCCGAATTGGAAAACAAAACTATCACTGGCAGGCCTTTTCGGGGACATTTCGCCTGGAAACGCGGACGCTCTTTGGGCCCGTCATTACGGCCCTGGTATTTGCATTATGGGTGTTTTTCAATGCCGTCGAGCTCTTGGAAAACCTTTCCAGCGGGCCGTACAGTGTGCGGAGCTATGCTACCAGCGGCATTCTGGCAGAGCAGCTCGTCGCCGTGCGGCCGGCATTGCTGCTGATCATCTTTTACGCCTCGGAATTGATCCACCGCGAAAAAACGACTGGAATTCAGCCGCTGATATGCGCAACACCGGTTTCTGTGACCGTGTTTGCCATCGCCAAATGCCTCGCGCTTGTCGCCTGGATCCTGGCGCTCATCACTGTCCATATCGCTACCGGCGTGGCCGTTCAATGGTTTTCAGGATTTGAAGCTTTTGAATGGCGGACCTATTTTTCACTGTATTACTATGCTGGTCTTCCGCTCGTGCTCTGGGCGGCGCTGATCATCTTCGTGCAAACAATCGTGCGTAACAAATACCTGGGAATGCTCGTCAGCGGACTCATAGCCGGCGTTTTTATTTTTGGTAAAAAACTGGGACTGGAAAGCTATCTCGCGCGCTTCGCCAGTGCGCCGCGCCTGCGTTATTCTGATTTTCATGGCTTTGGCCACAGTGGTTTGTCATTTAATGGGTATATGCTTTATTGGACGTTCATTGCGCTCACCCTGGCGGCCGTGAGTACACGCATATGGCCGGGTATGAGGCAGGAAACGCGGGTTGCGCGCCTACGCAACAGCATACTGCATTCAGGACGGCCTACGGCGACATTTGCCTTGCTTTGCGGACTTCTGGCCGTCGGAACCGGCTTGTACATTCATTTTAAAACCGACCATTCTGCCCATAACCGCAGCGGGGCGGCCGACGTGGACTGGCAGGCGCAATATGAGCGAAAATACAAGCCGTTCGAAAGACTTCCCCAGCCAGTCGTTACCGCTGTCGACCTGCATACTGACCTCTATCCAACCGGTCATTACTACACGGTAACAGGTTTTATGAAGGTTAAAAACAAATCCCAGAAGCCCATTGCGCGGCTGTGGATCGGCATCGATCCGGATATCTCGCTGACCGAAATACGGCCTGAGTATGCCTCACAGGTAGCATTTGATGAAGCCTTAGGGCAGCATTGGTTCCGCCCCGACCATCCGCTGATGCCCGGCCAGGAAACGACCATCCATTTCGCGGTCCGTGCCGACCGTTCGGCTTTTAAAACTTTCAACAGCGAGAATGCGGTTGCCGAAAATGGCTCTTACATCGAATTGGAAAAATACCTGCCGCATTTAGGATACCAGCCTGGTTACGAAATGGAAGATCGTGAGCAGCGGCGGCAAAATGGCTTGCCTGCCCGCATAGCCGCAGCATCCGCCGATCGCGCATACCATTTTATTCATTTCCAAAACATTATCTCCACCGAACCTGACCAGCAAGTAGTGACGCCGGGCGCATTGATAAAAAGCTGGATGAATGCGGGCCGGAGGTATTTTCATTATCAATCCCAAAAACCAATTCCGTTCATGTTCGCATTGAGCTCCGCCCGGTACACTGTCCGAACGGAGCAGTACAAGGCAACAACATTCCGGATTTACCACCACGCCGGGCATCCCGAGAACGTCCCGGCCATGATGCTTGCCATGAAAGATGCCGTAGATTACGGCAGTGCAAATTTTGCCCCCTACCCGTTCCACCAACTGACGCTGGCCGAAATCCCGCATTACCCCGGTTCGGCCACAGCCTATCCCGGTGTGATTTTCAGCCAGGAACGGACCAATTTCCGGAGCAATTTTGCCGACTCCGCCGGCTTTAACTTCACCTATGCCACCACAGCACATGAAACGGCGCATCAGTGGTGGGCAGGACGAATGGCCGCGCCGACAGGCCCCGGTTATGCCTTATTGACGGAGTCGCTGGCGAAATATACCGAGGCGATGGTTACCGAAAAACGCTTCGGCAAAATGTACCTGCGCCCCTATCATTTGAAGGACTCGCAGCTCTATTTTGCCTATCGGACTGCCATGGGCGAGCAGGAAATGCCGCTGTGGAAAACCACCGGCCAATCGTTTGTACATTACCAGAAAGGCGGATTGGCATTGTTTAGGCTAAAAGAAATTTTAGGAGAAAAACATATGAGCAGCGCATTGCACGAGCTGGTCGTGAAGCACGGTTACCCAATGCAAAAACCGACCCCAGCCCACCTGGTGGAGGTCTTGAAACAGGGGGCGAACGCTGCGCAGGCGCGTCTGATCGATGAGTTGTTCAAAAAGGTAACGGTATTTGACAACGGCATTAAAATACTGTCAAACAAAGCACTACCCGGTAATCAGCAACTTCTTACTTTGGAAGTCGATGTAAGGAAAACGGACGAGACCTCCGGCAAACCGGTACCGATGATGCCTGACGATGAGATCGATATCGCTGTATTCGATCAGCCGATAATGCCTGGCGAAGCATTACCAAAGCCCGTTTACCTCCAACGCCCACATTTTTCAAAAAACCGCTCGGTAATCCGCATAGTGGTACCGCGCCGAACGTTGACTGTGATGCTCGATCCGCTGTCGTACATCCTCGATATCAGCGACCACAACAATGCAGAAGTAATAAAGTAGCGCCCGGCGGAACTTTGAAACGTGTATTCGTCTTTCCCAATTACCGCTACCCGCATTTGTATGGAACTTGTATTTGAAAAAGATATTAAGGACTCGTTTCGTATCAGTCATTTTACTGATAATGAAATTATTACACCAATACCCGAGCGACTGGCCTACCACCGGATCCTCTTTGTGCAGGAAGGCGCCGGCGGGATCGAGATTGACGCTGTGCGGTTCGAGCTTGCGGGACAATCGCTTTTCCTGCTCTCAAAAGGGCAGCTACTCCGCTTCCCGGAAAGGAGCACTTTTACGGGTTATGAGCTGAGTTTCGGGGATTGTTTTTGGGAAAGAACGCCGGATAGCGCCAGCAACTGCAAGGCGGTGCTGTTCAACAATGCAGCTGAAAACCAGCGACTTTTCGTCAGTAATGCATCTGTTGCGGAGCTGAAATTCCTGTTTCAATCACTCAACAATGAGTTTGAAACACAGGATTATGTGAACAAACTCGATGCGCTGGCGGCCTATCTGAAAATTATCATGATCAAGATCGCAAACATCAATGCGGAGGCAGGCGCGGGTTTTGATAACCACGAGAAACAGCTATACCGGGGCTTTATCGAGCTTGTAAGTCGCAAATACCGGGAAATGCACGAGGTCGCCGAATATGCAGCGGCATTGAACATCCCGGCGAGGCGGCTTTCGGATATTTGCAAAAGGTGTGCGGGCAAGGGCGCGAAAGAGATCATCAACGGACAGATCGTGGCCGAGGCGAAGCGCTCGCTGCAATTTTCGTCACAACCCGTGAAGGAGATCGCCTACCACCTGCATTTCAGCACGCCGGAGCAGTTCAGCCATTTTTTCAAGAAAAACGCCATGATGTCGCCGCAGGATTACCGGATGCGCTTCGTCAATTTTGGCAGGTGAACCGCAGAATCTGACATTCCGCAGCATTGGGGACAGATGTAATTTTGTAAAAACAAAAAACACAAAACTATGTCTGTCAACGCATTGCAAACCATCGCGGGCATCCGCATACCCGATAGCAAGCTGGCCAACGACGCCACCGACTTGCTCCTCGAACATGGTACCGAGTTTATCTATAACCATTCGTTGCGCGTATTCCTGTTCGCATCGCTGAACGGCAACCGCGAAAAACGGGTGTACGATTCGGAGCTGCTGTATATCAGCGCCGTTTTCCACGACCTGGGCCTGGTACCACATTACAGCAGCCCCGACAAGCGCTTCGAAGTGGACGGCGCCAACGCCGCCCGTGATTTTCTGAAAAGCAATGGACTGCCCAAAGAGTCGATGCAACTCGTGTGGGACGCCATCGCATTGCACACGACGATCGGCGTGGCCGAATATAAGGAGCCCGAAGTGGCATTGCTGTATTCGGGCGTGGGACTCGACGTGATGGGCGAAGGTTACGAGCACCTGAGCACGCCCGATCGTGAGGCGATCATAGGCGCATTCCCTCGTAACAATTTCAAAAACAAGATCATACCAACATTTTTCGGAGGCTTTGCGCACAAAACCGACACGACATTCGGTAACATCAAAGCCGACGTATGCGCCTATATGATCCCCAATTTCGAACGCAAGAACTTCTGCGACTGCATTTTACACTCGCCTTGGAGCGAATAGGCCGGGCACTTCCTCCACAATCGTTTCAAACAGCTTTTTCGCGCTGGTATGCTTCAATACCGGCGCGATCTGGCCACTCCAGAACATGATCAGGTCCCATTGTTGCTTTTCGGTGGCCGCTTTGCGCAGCGGGACGATGAACTGGTTTTGCAAAGGGAATGGCAGCAGCTCGTCGTTATGGCCGGCCAGTGTTTCGGTGTAGCGGCTGCGGATGCCACGGCCCAGGCGGCCTGTCGATACTTTTGTGAGAGTCGTGTAGCGGGCGGCGTCGGAATGCAGCAGGTTGCGATGGTATTCGGTTGCGCCGGATTCTTCGGTAGCCAGGAATGCGGTGCCGATCTGCACGCCTTCCGCGCCAAGGGTAAATGCGGCTGCTACGCCACGGGCGTCGGCGATGCCGCCGGCTGCTACAACGGGCGTTTTAACCTTCTCGCGGATTTGCTGCACCAGCACGAATGTACCCGTAAGCGAAGCTTCCGGCGATTCCAGGAATGAAGGCCGGTGCCCGCCCGCCTCGAAACC
>CBIHPQ010000256.1:0-10107 GCA_966211825.1 uncultured Dyadobacter sp.
GACTGGATCGCTAATAACGAGACGGCCATTTACAATACCAAAGGCGGCGTGTTCACCCCGGCGCCGGATTATGTGAGTTCCTACCGGGGCAAACAGGTATTCGTGCAATTACTGAATGCCGCAAAAACGACGATTGCCTTACCGGCCATTCCAGCCAAAATCATGAGCGCGAAGTTGCAGGATGGCACTCCGGTTCAGTTTACCCAAAATAACAAATCCATTTCCCTAACATTCCCGGAGGACAAAATCGACCCTGTTGCCACCATTGCCGTGCTTACGCTCGATAAGAATGCAGGCACGATTCCTCCCACCGTACCCCTCCCCGCCAGCGGCTCTCTCGCCTATGCACACAAGGCGACAGCTTCCAGCGCGGTAGGCCAGTTCTACCACGATGCCGCAGCGGCATTCGACGACAATCCCAAGACAGCCTGGAAGATCGGACGGCGGAAGGACGTCGATTTCTCGAAATATTATGGTAAAAACCTGCATTACCAGTCGCCGGAGATTATGGCGCTTTACGAGCCTGCGGGCTGGCTGGAAGTAGATTTAGGCAAACCGGAGACTGTGGGCCGGATCAAGGTCGGGGAATCGAAGTACGGACAGTCGGAGATTAAAAAGTTTGAAATACTGTATTTGAAGGGGAACCAATGGGTTTCGCTGGCGCAGGACACTAAAATGGGTGATTGGGATAAGATCGTCGCACCGGTGAAAGCGCAGAGGTTCAGGCTGGCCATTCAGGATTACCACGGTTATTTCGGGGTGAATGAATTTCAGCTGTTTCCTCCCGCGAAATGAGGTTGCTATAAAACGAAAGCACACGCCTGTTTAGGGCGTGTGCTTGTTGTATTATGTCAATACATTAAGGTTTGTTCTTAAACTTGATTCTGGAAAACGACATCAGCGGCTCGATCGGCTTCGCATCGGCATTCCGGAACACTAAATAGACGTCCTGCTTGCCGCTTGTGGGTTGGATACCAATGCGGACGGGAGGCTGGGCGACGCGTGTTCTTGGGGCTGGGGCTGGCTTGGCTGGTACCGTCTGCGTAGCCGGAGTTGCGCCGGAGCTTGCAGCGGCACCTGAGCCTTCTTTTTTAGCGCCATTTTCCAATTCAGCCATCATTTTAGCGACGTCCACAGGCTTAGCTACCGCCAGTTTTTGCTGGCCTACCAAGGTGCCGGTCGGTGATCCGAGGCGGATTTCGATCGTTCCGCCTACGCTGCCTTCGCGTTGCTGGGCGGCGGCATTCAGTTCGAGGGAATCGATGCCCGTGAGGTCTATGGCCGGGAATGCGATGTAGCTGTTTTCAAATGCTACGACGGCAAAACCCTGCCCGGCGACGCCGAGTGCTTTGGTTTCAACTCCCTTGGTAATAGGTGCTTCGGCGGCATTCAGTTCCGGGCTGCGGAGGACGATCATTTCCTCGGTAGTCTGCGCCGGAACGGCTTTGGTGGTCCCCACGGGGCGGTCGGTGTAGGCTGCGCGGATGATTACCGAGCCTTTTCCATTATCCGTTTTCGGGATTTGCGGGGTGTATCGACCTTCCAGCGGAAGCGTCGAAAGCGTTTTTTCGGTGCTGTTCAAAATGTATTTTACGATCACCTCGGCATCGGCCACCGGAAGTGCGGGGTGTGCGGCCATCGCCACTTCGCCCCAAACGCCCGATCCGCCCTCGCGTACTTTCTTCACCAGCTTGTCCAGTGCGCCGGGATCGGCTTTGTATTTGTTTGAAACATCCGCAAATGAAGGCCCTACCGACTTGGTATCGGGCTGATGGCACACTTTGCAGTCGCTTTTGCCCATTAAGGTCTGCGCTACGGCAAACTGCGTCGTGGCGTCTACGCTGCGTTGGCTCTGGGCTACTTCGGCATAGTCAAAACCTTCGGCCGTGTAATCGATGCTCACGGCCACCTGGCCGGGTTTGATTTTGCCATCGGCAGTGCTGCCATCTTCCTTATCCGAAATACCCACAGCGTACCCGATTGGCTTTTTAGGGAAGAAGAACGTGCTGTTACCGTCGAGTTTGATCGCCACTTTCGGGGGCTCGTTGCCTGCGATAATGCGCACGGACTGGCTGTTAGCGGCTCCTTTGGCGTCGGTGACCGTCAAGGTAGCGGTATAAACGCCCGCCTTGTCGAATTTCACCGTAGGGTTTTCACTAGTGAAAACCTTCGGAGCTATGCCGGGGCTGGTCACTTTCCAGCTGTATTTCAATGCATCATTATCAAAATCCTTCGTGCCTTTGGAAGACAAAACGGTTTCAAAAGGGACCGTTCCGCCCTTTTTCTCCGCACCCGCGGCTACTACCGGTTTGCGGTTTCCGCCGTTGTATTCGATCCGTACTAGGCGTGAATTATCGCTTTTACGGAACCAGTTGCTGCCGTATTCGAGGATGTACAAATCGCCGTCCGGCCCGAATTTAATGTCGATCGGCTGTACCGGGTGGTAGCCTGGCAGCACGCGCTCCATCGATTCGTAATCGCCCTGCGCATTCATGCTGATGGCCATGATCCAGCCGCGCGAGAAATCGGCGGCGATCCATTTGTTTTCGTAGTAAGCCGGCCACGGACGTTTCGGCGCTTTGAAATCGGAGCGGTGGTAAACCGGGCCGCCGGTAGCGCTGCGCGAGCCGGAACCCACTGCCGGAAACTTCTCAGAAACACCATAAGGATAGTAAATGAAGCTCGGCGCGGTCGGGTACAACTCTTTCAAGCCCGTATTGTTAGGTGAAGTATTGACCAGATTTTTCGGATCCTTCTTCTCGCCCGGCTTATTATTGCCATAATCAAACACCGGAAATGCCTGATCGTTGCCCACAAACCACGGCCAGCCGAAATTGCCCGGCTTGCGCGCCTGGTTCAGCTCGTCATAGCCCCGCGGCCCGATCTCGGAATCCTCGTTGGCATCCGGTCCTACTTCGCCCCAGTAAATGAAGCCCGTTTTACTATCCACGGAAATGCGCCACGGGTTGCGGTGGCCCATGGAGTATATTTCCGGACGGGTTTTCGCCGTGCCTTTGGGATACAAATTACCTTCGGGAATGGTGTAAGTCCCATCGGCCTCGGGATGAATGCGGAGAATCTTGCCGCGCAGGTCGTTGGTATTGCCCGCATGCCCCTGGTCGTCCCAGCTTTCTCGGCCGGGGCGCTCGTCGGTCTGTGCGGCGCGGTCGTTGCCTGTGTTGTTGCCGACCGTCAGCAAGAGGTTACCGGCTTTGTCCCAGGTCATACCGCCGCCGGTGTGGCAGCAAACTTCGCGTTGGGTGGTCACTTCGAGGACCACCTTTTTTGAACTTTCCACCAGCTGGTCATTCACCAAATCCCAGCGCGCGAGAATGTGCTTTTTCTCTGTGGGGTGGGCAAAGTAGAGGTAAATCCAGTGGTTTTTGGCAAAATTCGGATCGAGCGTAATGCCCATCAAACCTTCTTCCGCCTCCCGGGCAACGCCTTCCTTGCTGGTGTATTTGGTGTTGACGGGGATCGTCGTGATGAGCTCCGTCGTTTTGGTCGACGGGTTATATTTTTTCAATGCGCCTTTGCGCTCGATAATGTAGGAACTTCCATCGGGCAGGACTTCGAAAGCCATCGGTTCATCGAGGTTATCGGCCAGGACAACCGGTGTAAAACGGCTCTCATCGGGCTTGGTGACGGTGTCCTGCATCGTGAATGCAGCAAGGGCGGCGACGGTGATGACTGTAAAAGACCATCGGACAGAAGAAACAAGGCTGTTGTGCGGGAACAGGAAAGGTTTGAGCATATATATGTACCTGAAAGTGAGAGATTCAATATATGACATTTTATCGAATCCATGAATTGATGGGGCATATCAATTTGAGGCCGTATCAAACCAAAATTGTATTATAAAGCGAAGCCCCGCCCACGCTTTGGTTCGGGCGTGAGCGGGGCGTTCTTTGGCGCGTTGCTATTTGTTATTTCGGGTACGAGGGGTGGCTTTTCACTTTCGCGATCTGCCGCAAATGCCGGTCGGTATGTCCCCACTGGTAAATCAGCACCTGGTGCAGGTTCCGCGGATCGGGTGTGGCCGTAAGTTCGAAAATCGCCCGCATATCAGCCTCGGTCTTTTTCAGAAATGCCAGATTCTCCTCCCTGCCGCGCAGGAAAAAGGCCAGGTTGTCTTTTCCTTTGATAAAACCGGTCGGTAATGCGATCACGGAAGCTTTGTGAGCCGCCGGTTCCATGATGAATTCATGGTAATAACTGTCGGGGCGGGTTGTTTGCAATAGTTCGGGTTGCGGTTTGTTGCGTGAACTGATGCTGATCTCCCGCGACCAGATGATCTCCCAGATTGCCAGATGCTCCACAATTTCTGCAATGGACCAACGATCGGGCGATTCGCGGAACGCCCATTGCTCGGGCGTGAGGTTTTCCGTTTCCTTTGCGACCGCGTCGCGTGTGCGGATAAAATGGTCGATGGTGGACTGTTTGTCCTCAGCGGTCCAGAGTTTTTGCTGACCGAAGCAGTGTACAATCGTGCAAAGCCAGAGCAATGTAAAAAGTGTGCAGTTTTTCATAAATTTTTGAGTTCGTTAAAAAGCTGCAATCCTACCCTCTTTTTACATCAATAGGCAATTATAATTATCCAAAGGAAAAACAAATGATTTTATGTAAATCAGTCGTCCAGCTCACCAGGTAAAATCCCTCTGATCGTAGGGTTATCGAGCAACGTCCGCAGCCGGATCGAATCCGGGTAAGGGATTTCAAAACGCGGCTGGACCAGTGCCGACGGATCCTTCGTTTTCAGATACCGACGCACGTTCGCCTCCTGTTTCAGCGAATGGGAATACGACTCGCGCAGATCCAGCATATCCTGGTTACGGCGGTTGACATGCCCTTTGATAAATACATAGAAAAAGACAGCGCCCAGCCAGGCGATATACCAATGCCTGATCTTCACCTCGGTGAACCGTGCTGCAAACCAGGCATTGCCGACCAGTCCGATGGTAAAAAGCTCGGTGTACCTCGACGATACGCTCTGGATCGACTGCCCGCGCCCATATGCGATCGCGATCGTCTGCGCGAGTGACCACATGACGCACCCGGCCATAAACAGGTCGGCGCGGGTGAGCGTGCGGTTACGCAAAAACCAGGGCACCATCACCAGGGCCGGTATCCACAACACCATGGCAGTGCGCCAGCTTTTCCGGATCGGTAGCATCGGCCAGGCCAAAATGTACTCCAATGCCGTGAATAGCTCCGCCATGTTGCGGGAGCGGAAAATGTGATTGCTGTCGATCTGCGGCATGATGGAATATCCCGCCGCCGAAAGGCTTGCCAGCACTACTACCAATCCTGCATGTTTCCAATTGACCTCCCGCCTCAGAAAACCATGCAATACATACACACCCGCCGCCGCGAGGGGCGTAAGGAGGCCCGAAGCCATCGTCAGCACGCTCAGCCAGGATAGTACCAGCACGCCGGCCATGGCCAGGAGGCTGTCGAGATACAGGGATGCCAGTATGAGGGCCAAAAGCGTGAAAATAACGAGGAAATAAAACTGGCTCTGAAAGCCTATGAGCAGGTTTTCGAATGCAAAAGGAAGGGAAAATTGGGCGATGATCACAATCAGCACCAGCCACCTCGGCCCGTGCAATGCCTTTTGGCGCATCAGAAACAGCAGGATAATGAGCGGAATGCATTCCGCGACCAGGATGTTCACCCGCGCCTCGATCAGGTTGTTCCAAACACCGGTGATACTGAAAATCAGCAGCGACAGCAGGCGCGTGGGGAAAATGCGGTGCTCATTATGCGGTTGCCACAGATTATGCCATTCCAGACGGCCTTCGATCCACGGCCGGAGCAGATAGTCGCCCTCGGCATCCCACTGGTCCCAGAACGGCAGCGGGATGGCGAAGGTTTCGACAAAATATAGACGGGCTGCTGCGATCACCAGCAGCGTTGCAGCGAGGGCTAGGATATTTTTTATAGGCATAAATATTTCAGAAACTGACTTCGGCACCGAGGTCGGGGCCGAAATTAGCTTCTAACTATTGCATAGCAAAATGCCCCTGTTAAAGAAAGCGGGCCGGTCACCAAGAACCGGCCCGCCCAAAAAGAGTCAACTATTCCTGATTGCTGATAATTACTTTTCACCAGCTACGCCACTACCTGACAATCACAAACCTCCTGACAGCCTCCTGCCCATCAGTTCCGGGGATGCGCAGGTGGTAGGTACCCGCGGGCAAATTTTGTACATCCAGGCGGCCATTATCGAAGGTGGCACGCAGGCGCAGTCTTCCGGCAGCATCCCAAACCTCGGCTGACGATCCTGATTTCCCTTTGATATACAATTCATTCTGAACCGGGTTCGGGTACAAAACCATCTCCATCTCCTCCCCGAATGCGGCTTCCCGGATACGGCTGTAAGTAAAGGTCTCATCAAAATCGACCATTTTGAGGCGGTAATAATTCATGGCTGCCAGCGGTTGGGCGTCGGTGTAGCTGTAATCGATCACCTGCTTGCTTTCGCCGTTGGCCTCTACCCTGCCGAGTGTTGACCAGTTCTTGCCGTCACTGCTGCGGCCGATCTCGAAATGGCTGCTATTGGTTTCTTCCGATGTACTCCAAATCAGTTTGACTGATCCACTTTCCTTCACTGCCGCAAAATCGACCAGCGTAACCGGCATCGGATCGTTGATCACCTTTATTTTTAAAGTCCCGTTGGCCTCATCATAAGTTGTTTCCCATATTTTCGGGGCAACCGACGGCAGGTTCAGTGTCGGGAATGTGCCGGAGAGCGTATTGGCATCGATGATCGTGAATTCGTTGCCTAATGCGGGCACGAAACCATTGATCAGCGATACGTTGATCGTGCCGCCGGCTGTTAGTGCGCCCGTTACGAGCAGTTGGTCGTAACCCGTTATCGGCGCTGTGCCGCCTAATTCGATATTAATGGTACCTGTATTCGAAAAGTTGCCGGTGAACGTCAGTATACCCGGCGAGTTGCCCGGCGATACGGTCCCGGTATTGGTGAAGCCGGCGTAAAAAATGTTGCCATTTCCTTTCAACTCACCATTGCCTGTAAATGTACCGGTCGTGAAAAGCAGGCCGGCACCCGTATCCAGTACCCCGGCGTTATTCACATTGTTCGCGCCTGTGATCCCGCCTGGCAGGGTAACGGTAGCACCCGCGGCGATTTTCGTTTCAGTCGCGCCGCTTCCCGGAGCACTGGTAGCGTCTATCCAGAACGAGTTATCCTGCGATGACTGCCACCCTGATGCCACATCCCAGGCCGTGGATGAATTTTTGTTACGGTAATAATCCGATGGCTGGCTTACCCTGTAAATCGTATAGGGCTCTGCGGTCGTGAATGCCGCATCCGCATTGGGCGTAACGCCGCTTAACGACGTGAAATCCAGGCGGATCATACCATTGCCGCTACCCGCATTGACCGTCACAACATAAGTCGTGCCCGAGCCTGAGATACTGCCGATAGATGCGCCCGTAACACCCGAGCTGATCAGCGTAAAATCGGCCGCATCCAGCCCTGTGACGCTGTTTGCAAAAATCACTTCATAGGCTACCGATGCCGCGCTGGTGGGGGTTGAAGCTTCACGGGTAATGGAGGTTACATTGGTTTTGGTATAAAAATCCACCTCATTACCATAGGATGTACCCTTTGCATTGATCGCGTAGGCACGCACGTAAATGCGCGTCCCCGCCGGAAGACTGGTGACATTCTGAGAAAAAATACCTGCACCTGAGCCTATTTGCACTTTGTTGCTCAAAACGGTCGGGGTTGGCGAGGTGCTCCATACTACGCCTCGGTCGGATACGCTCGCACCGCCGTCGGAGGTGACGGCACCGCCCAGCTCGGCCGATGTCGCTCCAAAGGTGAAGACCGCGGCAGTGGTAACGGTAGGCGCCACAGCTACGGCGCCGGTCGTGAAGGCTACCAGGTTGTTTGCGCTGATACCCCCGAACGTTCGTCCCTGTTCATCTTTAAAAGCACCTTCGTCGATGAGAATGTAAAAACCGGTCGTTCCGTCGAGATCGGACGATGGGTTAATGGTAATGTTCGCCGTGCCGCTTCCGGTGATCTGACCGTTTGTGACGGGGATGGTAGCGAAGGTACTGTTGTTATCCGTGCGTTTAATCGTGATGTTCTTTCCTGAAACCGCTGTCACATTCGCATTGAAAGTGAGGACAATATTTCCTTCAACGGCAAAACCAGTGGCGCCATTGGCCGGATTCGAACTTTGCAACTTCGGTGGCGTTCCGCCCTGGAAATAAAGCAGGTTTTGTTCGGCGGCGGTGCGGTTGGACGTAAAAACGTCGTCGTCCCCATCATGGTCCCAGTCCGCCACGTGCGCATAAGTGGCACTGTTGCCGAATGCCGCCTTACCGGCCAGGTTTTCGAATGGGTTCGTGTTCAGGTTTGTTACATTTGCGAATGCGCCGCTGCCGTTGTTAAGCCAGGTCTGCACAGGATTCGTAATATCCCATGTTTGAAGATCGATGTCGCCGTCGGAATCGAAATCGCCGTAAATAAACTGGGTCTCCTGGGCGATACTCATCGCGGAAAAAGGGCTTGAAGCGCCGGTAACCAACACAAACTTGCCGTTGTCGTTGCGGCAAAAAGCCTTATCACCCGAAGCAGTCCGCCTTACCACGAATACATCGTCATCACCGTCGTTGTCCCAGTCGGCTACATAGGCATCCTTGGCATTCAGAAAGAACGCGGCTTTATCGGGCAGGTTGTCGAAAGGGTTGGCAGTGCCGCTAACCTGGGTAAATGTGCCGTTTCCGTTATTGCTCCAATAATCGTTTACCGCCGCACCGTTCACATAAGTGTGCAGATCAATGTCGCCATCGTTATCGAAGTCGCCGTAAATCAGCTGGTTTTGATCGGCAATAGTGATATTGGCGAACGGGCTGGCCCCATCATTTAACTCCTGGTAAACCCCGCTGTTATTTTTGTAAAAAACGTTTTTTCGCACATTGTTCTGGCCCCGTCCCGTCACCAGGATGTCGTCGTCGCCGTCATTATCCCAGTCGGCCACGAAGGCATATTGGGCGTTGTCGAATGCGGCCTTGGCGGGAAGGTTATTGAAAGGGTTGCCGGCGCCGGTAACTTTGGCAAAGGTGCCGCTGCCATTGTTTTGCCAGAAATCATTTTCCGTTGCGTCTTTTTTGTAGGCATGAATGTCCACATCACCGTCGGCGTCGAAATCACCGTAAATAAACTGCGTATCGCCCGAAATAGACAGGCCGGGAAACCTTCCGGAAACTTCCTGAAATTTGGGCACGACATCTACAAAGACGGCGGCGCCAAGGGTGAGCAATAGTAGAAAAGAGAGGATGTAAATAGAGCGTTTCTTCATAAAGTAGGGATAGATGAATAGGTGATGATCAGGAAAGTACGCGTCGGCTTAACAATTAACCAAAAGTGTACTTATGATCCCCTTTCTACTCATCAATCCCTAACTAAGACTACGCCGCGTTCACATTTTGTTAGTTACCGTAATAATGCTTCGCGATTTTACCCGAATTTTTTCGAAAGACGGGACATTTACGGGTGCCAGATCACTCGTTGCGGAGGTTTCATATACTTTCCCCGGAACTACATTCCCCGACCCGAGCGTAAGGCTGATCTCACGGTCCTCATTGTCGCTGTTGATGATCACCGTCACCAGCTCCTTATTAGTATTCAAATAGGAAGAAACGAGCAAACCGTCCGTTCCCAGGCTGCTCGAAGCCTCGACACGTACGGCGCCCGGACGCACAAATCGACTGAAATTACCCAATGCCCAAAGCATTTTCGAGGATTGGAAACTGCCGTCGGTTTTATTTTTATCAATGTAAACCAACCCATCCTTGTAATCATACGGCGAAACGGAAATCCACCAATGCCAGGCCGACGCATTCGCATGCACAAGGTCGTTATGGATTACTTTTGCAATGTAGAGTCCCGGGTTAATGCCCAGGTCGCGGCCCTCTCCCTTGATTTCACCCTCATTATCCCCCAGGATGCAATACTCCGACATCCAGTATTCCAGGCCGGGCACCGCTGCCAGCCCGTTTGCAAGCTGCTTGCGTTTTTCTACGGCCGTTCTATAGGGTGAAGTCGTAAAAAAACTGTGTCCCGAAATA
>CBIHPQ010000257.1:0-10064 GCA_966211825.1 uncultured Dyadobacter sp.
CAAACTGCTCGCGGCTTTTTACCGTGTTCGCAAATTCGTCGGCTTTTCTGTAAGCTTCGTCACGTGTAGCCTGGCTTGGGGCGATGGTCTTGCCAATCGTCGCAATGCGGTAAAGGGTATTCGATTTCGGTGCGGTTACCTTAATAATGTGGAAACCAAACTGGCTTTCTACCAGACGTGGGATCAGGCCAGGGGCAGTTGCCGAGAAAACGGCCTCTTCAAATGGCTTCACCATCGCACCGTTGTTCTGGAAGTAACCCAGGTCACCGCCACGTTGTGCCGATCCCGGATCTGCGCTGGAAGTCGCTGCCAATGCTTCGAAATTAGCACCTGCCTTGATCTGCGCCAGGATGCCTTCTGCTTTCACACGTGCAGCCGTTTTCGCCGAGTCCGACTGGTTTTCAGCACGGATCAGGATATGGCTTGCTTTGGCAGAAGAAACAGTATCGGAACGTGTTCCGCCGTATTTGTAGATATAATAGGTATTGCCTTCGCGGTAAGGTCCGTAAACACCGCCCGGAACGAATGTCTTCACAGCCTCTTTCAACTGGTCGGTCATGGTAGCGTACGACTGGTTGATCGGCATTGGGATATCGCTGTTCATAGCCGCAAATGCAGAGTCACTTTGTGCAGTGGCAAGTCCGCGGGCGAGTTCTTTGATTTCGCTATACAATGCGGCGCTGTCGTCTTTGGCAGGCTGAACAGGGAACGTTACGTACTCGATAGAGCGGGTGTCGGTTCCTTTATATTCTTTTTTATGCGCGCTCAGGTATTCTTCGAGCTGTGCGTCGGTTACTTTAATCGTCGTGTCAACTACCGAGAAATAGGGTACATACAGGTAGCGGAGATTGGCTTTGGTATTTTGCGCTACGTACTCTTTTTCTGATTGTGCTTTCGGAATGTACGTCGATAGGCGAAGCATATTTTCGTATTTCGCACGGGTACGCTCTTCGCGAAGGCTCGATTCAAAATTTTCCCAGGATTTTTGTTGTTCCAAAGGAAGTGTTTTGAGGTTTTTCAGATAGTTGATCACCGCGTTCTTGTCGAAACGGCCGGTGGTAGGATCTGAAAATGCTTGCAGAATCGATGGGCTGATGTGGTTACCCTGTACCATATCGTACAGTTCTTCGTCAGTTACCGCCAGCCCCAGTTTGTCATACTGCTTTTTGTAAGCAATGTCCACCACGAACTGGTTCCAGGCCTGATCTCTCAAAGAAGCCAGCTCGCCTTCGTTCAGGCTGCGGCCCGACTGTGCCTCGTAGTTCTGACGGAACCCGTCCACCCGGCTTTGAAAATCTTTGATATTAATTTCTTTCCCGGCAATCTCTCCCACAGTCTGGTTGTCGTTGCCGCCCAAGAGGGAATTAGGGCCCAGCAAATCGCCTCCAACCATAAAAAGAATTAAACTGATAGCGATAACCGTGACGGCTACCCCGGATTTTTCTCTGATTTTGTTAATTAAAGCCATTTTCTCGATTCAAATTAGTGCGCAAAATAAAAAGTTTTCTTCATGGAATGCAAGACCTTACATTCCTATTTACAATTATTGGTAACATCCGGACGTTGCGCGGCGCGCCGAAGTGAACAAGAGGACGGTTTCAGGGCTTTAATACATGTGTTTCAGGTTGAAAGCATAGAGGATCGCCATAAAAATACTGAAAAATACACCGGCCATGGCGGTAATGACGCCCATCCAGCCGCCGATCATCAGTAATGGCGCTGCAAATGCGACGGCCATGGCACCCAGATAGAGGTAAAAACCCCGGCGTTGGAGGTTCCACATCAGATAAGCGGCATAGAGCGAAAGCGATTCGAAGATAAGCATAATAATGGCGCCGGTCTTGATATTCTCGGCGGTAGTCTGCTCAATAACAGCCTCAAACATCTTGTCCATCGTCTTGGCTTCGGCGGTACTGCCCTGGCGGTCGAGGTTTTCACGGACTGCCTCAAACGTTTCGCGGGTTTTGTCGGCGGTAATGCCCGGGTTCCAGAGCCTTTCGGATTGGGTCCAAAGGCCCGAGACGGCACTCATAAAAGTAAGGAAACACAAAACAGTCAGGAACGTGGGGCGATTCACAGGTGCACTCATTCAGTTAGATACAGATCAGCAGGTTTTCTGATGAAGAATGTAAAATTTGCCGTTTTCGGTGAAAACACCAAAGGCATTTGAATATTCTTCCCGTCGGCCTACATTTGTCGTTTTTTAATTCAATAAAACTCAAACTTTCTAACAAGCAGTACTTATGAGCCTTCAAATTCTGACTGAACGCATTGCAAATATCCTTGGCACCGATAGCGGGCTGAATGCCACAGCCAAATTTGTAACCGACGAAGGAGTTCTGTTTGTCGATGGTAAATCGGTACCCAACAGCGTTTCCAACACCGACGGCGAGGCCGATGCCATTTTCGAGGTTTCGGTGAAAAATGCCTTGAAACTCATTGACGGCGACCTGAACGCGATGATGGCGCTCATGACCGGCAAGTTGAAAATAGACGGCGATATGGGTATTGCCATGAAGATCGCAGAAACCTTCGGACGCCGATAGTAGGCTTTAAGGCCGGGTGCCTTTTTTTCTGGATACCATCAGTTTTCAAAAAACGATCACGCAAGCATGGACAACCACGAAGAGGCATCCGGAAATACTATCAGGAGAAGGGATTTTATGAAAACGGGCGCAATGGCGGCCGGCAGCTTTATGATCGTTCCCCGCCATGTGCTGGGGCGCGGCTTTACCCCTCCGAGCGACAAGCTCAATATCGCCGCGGTGGGTTGCGGCGGAAAGGCCGATGTGAATATCCGGCAGGCATTTAATAATGGAACCGAAAACATCGTCGCCCTTTGCGATGTCGACGACCGCCAATCCGAAAAATACCGCAAGCAATTTCCCAATGCACCTTATTATAAGGACTTCCGCAAGATGTTTGAAAAGGAGTCCAAAAATTTCGACGCGGTGCTGGTAACCACGCCCGACCACATGCATTACCCGGTCGCGATCGCCGCGATGGAGCTCGGGAAGCATGTGTATGTCGAAAAACCCTTGACGAAAGACATCTGGGAAGCCCGGATGCTTACCGAAGCGGCTAAAAAATACAAGGTAGTAACCCAAATGGGCAACCAGGGCAGCAGCAGCGACGGTACCCGCAACACCGAAGCCCTCGTACAATCGGGTGCGATCGGCGATGTGCATACGATTGAGGTATGGACTGACAGACCTGTGTGGCCGCAGGGTGTGAAATCGCCGAAAGATAAAGGAGAGTCGCAGCCCGTACCTGCCGGCGTCGACTGGGACCTGTGGCTGGGTACGGCCCCGAAAAGAGATTATCATGAAGCTTATATGCCGTTACGCTGGCGCGGCTACTGGGATTTCGGCACCGGGGCACTGGGCGATATGGGCTGCCATTTCCTGGACGTACCCTTCCGCGCATTGAAACTGGGCTATCCCACCTCGGTCGAATGCAGCGTCGGTTCGGTCTATGCCAATTTCTTCGAGCAGGCATTCTTCGACGATGTAGCTCCGCCTTCCGCGAATATCCATTTAAAGTTTCCTTCCAAAACACCCGGTAAAGAAATCAATCTCAACTGGTACGACGGCGGAATGCGGCCGCAACTGCCGGATGGCTGCGATTATAAAACCGTTTTCGGCAGCGTCGATGGGGGGATATTATTTATAGGTACAAAAGGCATTATCAGCGCTGAAATGTTTGGAGAAAACCCCAGACTCTGGCCCGAGAAAAAGTTTGCGAACGTAAGGATTGCCGCCAAACCGCGTGCATTGGTGCAAGGCGGTTGGGAGGGACATCAGCAGCAGTTTGTGCAGGCTTGTAAGAAAGGATTTGGAGCTTATACCAGTTCCTCATTCGACCAGTCGGGGCCGCTGACGGAGATCGTGCTCATGGGTAACCTGGCCGTGCGCTCTTACCTGCACAGGGAGGCGAAGGCGGATGGTAAGGGCTTCACATTCCCCGGCCGCCAGCGGTTGCTGTGGGATGGAGCTAATATGAAGATTACTAATTTTGATGTGGCTAATCAGTTTGTGAAGAGGGAGTATCGGACGGGGTGGTGATAGTATGGATGGCGCGAACGTCTACGTTCGCGCACGCTATTCGCAGGCCTCCGGCCGGTCGGATATGCAAGACCGGCCGGAGGCCTGCGAATAGTCAGCACGAAGCGGGAGCTTCGCGCCATTTATTACAACTCCAATTCCCTTAAATACATCTGGATCGTATTTTCCAATCCTATATATAATGCATCGGAGATCAATGCGTGGCCGATCGATACTTCGTCGAGCCACGGGATGCTTTGTTTGAGGAAATGCAGGTTATCCAGACTCAGGTCATGGCCTGCATTCAGGCCTAATCCTACTTCGCGGGCTTTTTCAGCCGCTTTGACAAACGGCAGCACCGCTTTCTGGCGGTTTTCGAAATAGCCTGCTGCGAATGGCTCGGTATAAAGCTCCACGCGGTCGGCGCCGCAGATTTTGGCCCCTTCGACCATTTCTTCATCCGGATCGACAAAGACCGAAACGCGGATGCCAGCTGATTTGAATGTGCCTACCAGGTCGGTCAGTATCGTGCGGTGGGTGATCGTGTCCCAGCCTGCATTGGAAGTAATGGCGCCCAGTGCGTCGGGAACGAGCGTTACCTGATCCGGTTTGTTGGCCAGTACCAGCTCCACGAATTTTTTTTCTGACGGGTTTCCTTCAATATTGAATTCGGTGGTTACGAGCTCGCGCAGGTCGTACACATCCTGGTAGCGGATATGCCGCTCGTCGGGCCGTGGGTGCACGGTAATGCCCTGCGCCCCAAACCGCTCACAGTCCAGCGCTACTTTCAATACATTAGGATTGTCACCGCCACGGGAATTGCGAAGGGTGGCGATCTTGTTGATGTTGACGCTTAGACGGGTCATGGTAGTTTAATGATTGAATGACTGAATGACTGAATGAGTGAATGAGCCGCCGTGGAACGGGGAATGACCGAATGGGGTTGCATTAAACTGAGTTTTCAAGTGAATTGCTAACTTTGCCGGTCTGTTACAAATTTAGCATTTGAGTGCTTAAAAATACTTTTGAAGCTAAATTTTGACCTAAATCAATAATACAAACAACAAATGACCGAATGACAATGACTGATTTCAACATTCACTCATTCAAAATTCTGACATTCACTCATTCAGTCATTCAATCATTCAAAATTAAAGTAACATGTCACTAAAAACCCAAGTCGAATCTGGAATCAAAGACGCAATGCGTGCCAAGGACCAGGATACATTACGTGCTTTGCGCGCTATTAAGTCGCTTATTTTGCTGGAAGAAACCAAAGGCGGCGCCAGCGGGGACCTCTCGGCCGACGATGAACTGAAACTTCTGACCAAAGCAGCAAAGCAACGCCGTGAATCGGCGGATATTTACAAAACGCAAGGCCGGCCCGACCTGCTCGAAAAGGAAGAAGCGGAGCTTGCCGTCATCGAACAATTTCTTCCAAAGCAGCTTACCGAAGACGAAGTGAAAGCGAAATTGCAGGAGATCATCGCACGCGTAGGCGCCAGCGCACCGTCGGATATGGGCAAAGTAATGGGCGTGGCTACCAAAGAACTCGCCGGACAGGCAGAGGGAAGGGTCGTTTCTACGCTGGTTAAGGCATTGCTCGCATGAAATTACTGGATGTTCTCATCCTTCTTCCCCTGCTATGGGGCGCATTACATGGTTACCGCAAAGGCCTGCTGATCGAGATCATCGGTATTCTGGGCATGGTGGTAGCCATGGTTTTGGGTTTCAAATTTCTGGGCCTGGGGATGGAGATCCTTACGCCGTATTTCAGTGAGGGCTTCGCACGGAAAATCCTGCCTTATGTGGGTTTTTCGGCGATTTTTTTTCCTACTATTTTTCTTTTGAACCAATTCGGCTACACGATCCGCCGGTCGCTGCGGTACTCTATTCTGGGTACCTTCGATAGTTTCGCCGGCGCTATGGTAGGGGTATTTACCTGGGTGTTTGGCATCAGTGTGTTTTTCTGGCTGGTGAATGCCATCGGCGTGAAGATCCCCTCGCACCGCACGGATGATACCTATTTATACCCGCTCGTGGTGCCCGTGGCACCTACGGTGATCACCAAAGCATTGTCGCTCATGCCGAAAGGCACCGACATTATCAGCGAATGGAAACGCGATTACCTCGACGATTGAACTTTCAATTTTCCGTCCGGGTTAAGCATTCGTTGTTGACTTTCAGTACCTTTGCAGAAAATTACAGTTGAATGCCCTGTGTGTTTGACAGATGACAGATTAAAATGACCACGATACAGCAAAAGCAGGACATCCGTAAACTTGGCGTCGACCAGATCAAAACCTGGATGACCGAACACGGGGAAAAGGCTTTCAGGGCAAAACAGATATATGAATGGATCTGGAAAAAATCAGCCCATTCATTCGACGAAATGACCAACCTCTCGCTCGCCACCCGGCAGCTGATGAACGAGCATTTCCTCATCCATTCACTCGACGTCGCCAAAAAGCAGCATAGCAACGACGGTACCATCAAATCCGCATTCAAACTTTTCGACGGAAACCTCGTGGAAGGTGTGCTCATTCCGGCCACCGACCGCATGACCGCCTGCGTAAGCAGCCAGGTAGGGTGCTCGCTCACGTGCAAGTTCTGCGCAACGGGTTACATGGACCGCAAGCGCAACCTCGAAGCCGGGGAGATCTACGACCAGGTGGTGGCCATCGCCCGCCAGGCCGAGCATACTTTCAATGCGCCATTGACAAACATTGTATATATGGGAATGGGCGAGCCGCTACTGAATTATGCGAATGTGCTTCAATCCATTGAGTATATCACCTCTCCGGAAGGCCTCAATATGTCGCCGAAACGCATTACCGTTTCTACGGCGGGGATTGCCAAGATGATCAAAAAGCTGGGTGATGACGAAGTCCGCTTCCGGCTGGCATTGTCACTCCATGCGGCCAACGACGAAAAGCGTAACCAGATCATGCCGATCAACGAGTCGAACTCGCTCGATAACCTGGCCGAAGCATTGAACTATTTCTATAAGAAGACGGGTAACCGCATTACTTTCGAATACATTGTTTTCAATAATTTCAATGACACTTTGCAGGATGCCAAAGAGCTTTGGGAATTTACCAAACGCGTTCCGGCCCGTGTGAACATCATTGAATACAACCCGATCGCAGAGGCTGATTTCAAGAATACGGAAGCTGACCGGTTGGATAAATTTGCCGCTTTCCTGGAAGACAGAGGGGTTTCGGTGCATGTAAGGAGGAGCAGGGGCAAGGATATCGACGCTGCTTGCGGGCAGCTGGCTAACAAAGAAACAAACTGAGATAGTCCGACTTAACAATTTCTTAACATTGGGTCGGTCGTTTATAAGTAGTTTTGCGTCCATAATTCAACCTATCAACTTCTTTTATGTTTGGTCTTGAAACCGACATTTTCCTCCTCCTCGCTTTTAGTATTTTAGCGGCCTGTGCATTCGAATTTGTCAATGGTTTCCACGATACCGCCAATGCGGTGGCAACGGTTATATATACCAATTCCCTGAAACCGAATGTGGCTGTAATATGGTCGGGTTTCATGAACTTCTGCGGTGTATTCTTCGGAGGTATTGCCGTGGCAATGGGTCTCGTAAACCTGCTGCCCGTGGAGCTTCTGATCGATCAGAACGTCTACCATAGTGCGGCAATGGTCTTCGCTTTGCTGTTCAGCGCCATTATCTGGAACCTGGGTACCTGGTATTTCGGTTTGCCTAGTTCCAGTTCGCACACGCTGATCGGTTCTATCCTGGGCGTTGGTCTTGCATTTACATTAATGCCCGAAAACACACAGGGAACGGGTGTCAACTGGACGAAAGCGGAAGAGCTTTTCATGTCGCTCCTGAGCTCGCCGATCTTCGGTTTTGCATTGGCGATCATCATCATGTTCATTCTCAGAAGATCGTTGTCCAAGCCGTTGCGTGAAATCGTTTTCAGTGAACCTAAGAAAAACGAAGCGCCGCCGATCTGGATCCGGGCGATCCTGATCACCACTTGTACGCTGGTAAGCTTTTTCCACGGCTCCAACGACGGCCAGAAAGGGGTGGGGCTTGTGATGCTGATCCTGATCGGAATCGTTCCCGCGCATTTTGCATTGGATAATTCCAAAGATCCTGTTGAAATGAAGGCAGATCTGATAGGCATCGAGCAGGCAGTGGGGCGCATCGATTCGTCCCGCCTGTCGATCTCCGACCGTCAGCATTTGCATACGATACAATCAGAACTTACCCATTTGCAGGCGCAGATCAACCATCCGCTGCCCGAGCACCGTCTTCCCAAAGAAGAACGTATGGAAGCACGCCGCTCCCTGCTTTTGGTAAGCCGCAATATCAAAACAATCCTCGATAACGGCCAGGCGAACCTGAACTCAACTGACCTTGCATTGCTGAAAAAACAATCGGGCAGCGAAACAGGTATCAGAAGATATACCGACTACGCTCCTGACTGGGTAATCCTGATGATTTCACTTTCCCTCGGCTTGGGAACAATGGTAGGCTGGAAGCGTATCGTTGTAACGATCGGTGAGAAGATCGGAAAGCAGCATTTGACTTATGCACAAGGCGCATCCGCTGAACTTGTAGCAGCCAGTACCATCGGAGTTTCTTCCGCAATGGGCCTTCCGGTAAGTACGACGCACGTACTTTCGTCAGGTATCGCAGGATCGATGGTTGCCAGCAAAGGTGTTAAAAACCTGCAAGGAGGAACCATTCGTAACATTGTGATTGCCTGGGTTTTGACGCTGCCCGTGACCATGTTGCTATCGGGGACCCTCTATGCATTCTTCCGCTGGATCTTGTAGGGAACAGTCTTTAATCGTATCAAAAAGCCGCCGGGACCGTTCCCGGCGGCTTTCGTTTTATTCGGGTGGCCGCACTTTCTTTGCTTTTCATTGGTTTAATATCGTAATTCGGCATGGATTTTAGTATTAAATAAAAGCCAATTATTCACCATAATGACTACAATTGAAGCGCAGGTTAACCGCTACGGATATGTGACGGAGGCGATCGCGGAAGATATCGATCTGGTTGCGGAGATCAACCGCCTGAAAAAAGAAAAGAACGCGGTAATTCTCGCGCATTATTATGTCGACGCGGATATCCAGGACCTTGCCGACTACATCGGCGACAGCCTTGGCCTTTCGCAGCAGGCAGCCGCCACCGACGCCGATATGATCGTCTTCTGCGGCGTGCACTTCATGGGCGAAACCGCGAAGATCCTCAGTCCGAATAAAAAGGTAGTCATCCCCGACCTAAATGCGGGATGTTCGCTGGCAGACTCGGCGCCAGCCGACAAGTTCGCCGCATTCAAAGCGCAGTACCCCGATCACATTGTGATCAGTTACATTAACTGCTCGGCGGAGATCAAGGCATTGACGGACATCGTTTGTACATCTTCCAATGCATTGCAGATCGTGGAAAGTTTGCCGAAGGACCAGAAGATCATCTTCGCGCCCGATGCGAACCTGGGACGATATGTAGCCCACAAAACCGGCCGTGATATGGTGCTTTGGGATGGAGCCTGCATTGTGCATATTGATATTTCAAGGGAAAAACTGGCGCAGCTTCGGGCCGAAAACCCCGACGCGCTGCTGATCGCCCACCCGGAATGCAAGGAGGATATCCTGAAACAGGCGGATTTTGTGAGCTCTACGACAGGCTTGCTGAAATTCGTGAAGGAATCGCCGCACGAGAAATTTATCGTTGCTACCGAGGCGGGTATCTTGCATAAAATGAAACAGTCGGTGCCCGACAAGAAGCTGATCCCGGCCCCGGGTTCGGACAATAACACTTGCGCCTGCTCCGAATGTCCGTATATGAAAATGAATACCCTCGAAAAGGTCTACAATGCGCTGTATTATGAACAGCCGGAGATTTTTGTACCCGGGGATATCCGCCTTAAAGCTTATGATTCCGTAGCGCGTATGCTGGAACTGAGCAAAGGTATCTGACACCCGATTTAAACCCTATTCCTGAAATTATGCCCCAGTTTGATTTTCTGATTATCGGTTCGGGAA
>CBIHPQ010000258.1:0-10023 GCA_966211825.1 uncultured Dyadobacter sp.
CGTCGAATTCTGAAAGCCATGAAAAAATATCTGCTGCCCCTATTGTTATTGTTAAGCCTTTCCGGACTCGCTCAGGAAGTAGGCCTTACCCATCACCACAAATGGTATCTGCCCGATCACCTGAAACTGCAGTTCGCCGGGAATATCGGCTTCCTGTCGGGCGGGCCGGGATACGTTTCGCGGAACCAGACGCTGGAAACGGACCTTCTTTTCGGGTTCCTGCCGCAAAAATTCGGCGGCGATGCGCTGGTGACGACAACGCTCAAAACGACCTATTCGCCCTGGCGCATCCGGTTGAAAAACGACTATTACATCCGGCCATTCTCGATCGGGGCCTACCTGGGTTACACGTTCGGTCCTCAGTTTGACAGCAAATGGCCCTCCTATTACCCGTCGGGCTACTACTGGTGGGCCACGGCGATCCGGCCGGGCGCCTATATCGGCGGCAAAGCGGGAAGGAATGTGGTGATGAACAACCACAGGAGATCACTCGAACTCTATTACGAGCTCGGTACTTACGACCTGCTCCTGATCAGTTACGTACAAAACAAGGGTTTTTTGAAACTGCACGATATCGTGAGCCTGTCGCTGGGTGTGAAATTCGCGTTCGACTAGATGCGCTCCGTTTTGGAGGAAATGTCGCGGATGATCTCGTCCAGGGCATAGGCCGATGTAAGGACGTGATCGAGCAGCTCGTTCTTTTCGAGGTCCGAATGCTGGTAGTTGCGGATCAGGTCTATGAGCCCCATAAGCCTCGCCAGCGGCGCGCGTATCACGTGCGACTGCATCCAGGCGATCTCCTGCAATTTATGGTTCCGCTCCTCGATCTCGCTGATGTAGCGCAGGCGGTCGGTCACGTCGTGGCCGATCGCAATCCAGTGCGTGTGTACCCCGCTCGCGTCTGTCACCGGCAAGAGCGACAGGTTCGTGAAGAATTCCTCTCCGTCGCGCGTGTAGCGGAGTGTCGTGCCTTTGAGAGGTTCGAGGTTATAGATGGCGTCCTGCAACTTATCGAAATCATTCCGCGCCGGACTGAAACCTTTGAGCAATGCAGGGCTTTTGCCCACAACATCCTCGGGTAAATAGCCGGTAATCCGCGTGAATGCGGCATTGACATACAGGATTTTCAAACCCGAAATGTCGCGCGGGTCGGATTCCGCTATGAGCACCGCGTCGTTGGTGTTTGTGATCACCGATACCAGCAGTTTCAGTTCATGCTCTTCCTGCCGCGCTTTGGTGACATCCCTTAAAACACCGATCATCCGTACGGCCCTTCCCTGCCGGTTGCGCCGGATAAAACCGATTTCTTCTACAAAAGCATATTCGCCATCGGCCTTCAGAAAGCGGTACTCGGAGCTCCATTTGTGCTGCTGCGGGTCGGCGATCTGTTCTTCCAGGCTTTTGCTGATCGCCTCGCGGTCGGCCGGATGCACGCGTTCGGCCCAGCGCGACAACGGGTAATGGGTTTTCTCCTGCTCGCTGCCGAAAAGCCGGAAAAATCCATCGCCCCATTCGATATGGTCGTGCAACAGGTCCCAGTCGTAGATGGCGTCGTTGGTCGCCATGTTCACGTATTCATAGCGCTCGTTGACATCCTGCACGAGTTCAGAATTTTGCCTGTTTTCGAAAATCATTTTCAATATCGAAGCTACGCGCTCGATCACTTTCAGTTCGTCTTCGCCCGGCACGGCAATGCGGTCGTAATACACCGCGAAGGTCGCCACGACCTCGTCGTCGAGCGTGACCGGATGTGACCAGCAGGCCAGCAGGTTATGGGGCAATGCCAGGTGCCGGTAGTTTTCCCAGCGCGGATCGGTGGCGATGTCGCTAACGATCACCTGCTGTTGCAGGAAAGCCGCCGTGCCGCACGAGCCTGCGCGCTCTCCGATTTCCAGGCCGTTCAGGGATTCAATATATTCAAGTGGCAGCGAAGGCGACGACAGATTATACAGTTTCCTGTTTTTGATCCCCAACAAAGTACATTTGGAATGCGGAAACAATGCTTCAACTCCTCTCACATAACTGTCCAGCACATTTTTCAATGGTGTACCTTTCACAGAATTCATTTCCAGCACGACCTTTTCAAGCCGTTCGAGGCTTTCCAGGCGTTTCGCTTCGGTAATATCGACCATTAATCCCCGGAGGGCCACTGCTCTCCCGTCTTCCCTGATCACCGACACCACATCCTTGATCCAGACCAGGCTTCCGTCGGATTTGAGCATGCGGTAATCGAAAGTATGGTTGCGCAGTTCGCGCGTTTCCCGGTGGCAATAGCGGACCGCCTGTTCGCGGTCATCGGGATGAATGTGGTTTTGCCAGAAAGCGGGGTCGGCCAGCCATTCTTCGGGTGTGAACCCGAGGATATTCATGACCTGGTCACTGATGAAGTTGAATTGAAAGTTTTCCGCATCCGCTTCCCACACGATCCCGTCGACCGTCTGAACGAGCGACTCGAACTGCCGGTGCGACTGAACGAGCTCCTGCTCAACCATTTTCCGTTCATGAATGTCCTGTATAACACCATAAATGCGCGTGCAAACGCCCTCAACGACCTCGGCCTTTCCGGTAACCCGGATCCATTTCTCATGCCCCTGCCAGGTATCGATGATCAATTCCAGGTCAAAAAGCTTGCCGGTAACGATCGTCGACTGCACGGCCTGCATGAAAGCGTCGCGGTGCTCGCCGGGACGGTAGAATTCCATGGCCGTCAGGTAACCGGGTTCGTAGTCTTCCGGTACTTCGTGAATTTCCTTCGCCACGTCCGACCAGTTGATCACCTCGTTGATCAGATCGGCCTCCCAGCTTCCAACGCGGGCAATGCGGAGTGTTTCGGTTAAAAATTTATCGGATGTGAACGGCTTGTGCGTCTGCCGGGCCATGGTCACCTCGGTAACATCGGTAACAGTGCGCAGGATGCAGGCCAGTTCACCGGCATCGTCCCGCACGGGCGTGTTGGTTGCAAGCAGGTATTTGACGGCGCGCTCGCCCTCGCCGCTCAAAGGCAAAATGTATTTCGAAACGGGCGACTGATTCGGCAGACCGTCGGCGACGAGTTTTTCGAGCAGGTTGTTCCAGGGCGGCACCCGGTTGTAGGGATTATTGGGAAATGCCTCATAGAAACCCTTACCTATCAACTCATTACGTTTCATGTGCACAAGATCCAGGTAGGCGTCGTTTACGTCGGCAATGGTAAATTTGGGAACGTCGGATAGCAGCACCAGGCTTGGCGCGGGCAGAAATTTAAATACCTGGCTCAGATAATTGTTGATCATATCGCTTGTCGGTCAGACTGACCCGATGCACAAATTCCCTAACGATACATTATAAACGTTGACATTCATTTTCTTGCCCTCAAAGCCTCATTCTCCATACAATTTAAAGATATTTTCAAGGAAACGAGGCAATTTAATTACTATATTGGGATTGAAGCCTTAAATATTCTCATGAAGACCATTATACCGATCGCCGCCCTGTCGTTACTGACGGGCATTGTAGCATTCGAGCGACAAACGGCCCAAAATGCGCCCTATCCTGCCGCTTCTGCCGAAATAGCCGTGTGCGGACCATCCTATCAAAACCTTCAAGCACCGCTGCTCAACGGCAAATACGTGGTGGCGCTTCCCGGCTGGGGCAATTTTTCATACAAGGTTTCCACCAGCTCCGACAGCTCGCAATTTTACTTCGACCAGGGCCTGAATATGTATTATGGCTATCATTTCAAAGAAGCCGTGGCCTCCTTCCGCGAAGCCGGCCGGATCGACTCTACCAATGTGATGGCGTTCTGGGGACAGGCGCTGGCGATGGGGCCGTACTATAATGCGGCGCACACCTACACCAAACCTGCCGAGGTAACGCAGGCGCTGGCCCGGATGAACAGCCTTACCGCACATGCAACCGGGAAAGAAAAGCTGCTGATCGACGCCATGAATGCCCGCTACTCCGACGACCCTACCGATGCCAAACGGGCGGACCTCAACCAGGCCTATTCTGAAAAGCTTAAAAAGCTCGTCGCAGATTATCCCGACGAAAACGAGTTCAAACTACTTTATGTCGATTCCCAAATGCTGATGCATGCCTGGGATTTCTGGAAAAAGGACGGCAGTTCCAAACCGTGGACGCCCGAGCTGGTAGCATTGTGTGAAAAAGCACTCAAAGCGAATCCGAAACATCCTGCCGCATTGCATTACCACATTCACCTTACCGAGGCATCGAGGCATCCCGAAGCGGCCCTCGCGAGCGCGGAAGCGTTGCGCGACCTGTTGCCGGGCGTGGCGCACATGGTACACATGGCCAGTCACGAATACGAACGCAACGGCCTTTACATACAGGGCGTTGAAGTGAACAACCTGGCCGACAATGCGTTGCTGAACTATGATATGCTTGCGAAAAACCTTTCGCTTACGAAGCACTCGCCGCATTATTTCGCCGTACAAACCTATTGCGCGCTCACGGCGGGCATGTACCGCGAGGCCATGCGTTACGCCGAACGCTGCCGCCGGAGCGTGGCCCCGAAACCGGAAACCACCTACGATCAGTATCTGTATATGCTGCCCGTAATGGCGCAGGTAAGAATGGGAAAATGGCAGGCGATCCTGTCCGATTCCGTCACACCCGACCCGAAATGGACCTACGCAGGCCTTTTGTCGGACTTTGCGAAGGGTATCGCATTCGCCAACACCGGCCGCCCCGACTCAGCGGCTGCACGCCTCGAAGCGCTGAAAATCAAGGCCCAGGATCCTGTTTTAACCAAAAGAAGAATCCCATTTAATTCGCCGGTCGAAATAGCGGCGGTAGCCGAGAAGGTGCTGGAAGGCGTGGTAGCCATTTCGAAGAACCAGCAGGCAAAAGGCATTGCTGCATTGGAAGCAGCGATCAAACTCGAAGACAAGCTCATTTACACCGAACCCAAAGACTGGCCGCTTCCTGCCCGCCAGTTCCTCGGCGCTTACCTGCTGAAATCGCGTAAGCCGGCACTGGCCGAAAAGGCTTACCGTGAGGACCTGATCTTCAACCCATCGAACGGCTGGTCGCTCGTGGGACTTTCGCAAAGCCTTAAAGCACAGCGAAAAACGAAGGGATTGACGGCCATCAAGGCAAAATATGAACGCGCATTCTCCAAAGCCGAGCAGATTCCGGCCGGCTCTGTCTTTATGAAGTAAAGTCGCAGTTCAAACTTTATCTGGGATCATTATGGGTGCATTAAACATCGGCAGATCGGGCCGGAATTCCATCTTATCCGCCACTTTGGTAGCCGGCACGCTGGATATCCTCGCGGCAATTATTGTGTACGCCCTGATTTTGGAACAAACCAGTCCGGCGCGCATATTAATGTCTATTGCAAGTGGCATTTTCGGTAAGGAAGCCTTTTCGGGCGGAACGCCCATGGTCATCGCCGGCCTGCTGCTGCACTTTTTGATCGCCTTTATTTTTTCCGTCTTCTATCACCTTATATACCCAAGCCTGGGCTTTCTGCGGGGGCGCAAGCTCCTCAGCGGTATCCTTTACGGCATATTCATCTGGCTCGTCATGAATCTGGGCGTGTTGCCGATCGTGTTTAAAGGAATGCCTATGCCCGACCCCGCCGCGGCACTACTCGGCATGGCGATCGTCATATTGGCCGTAGGGATACCTATTGCCTTTATTATTTCGGGGCGGCGCTGACCAGTTCTAATTGTTTTTAATTCCAATGAAAGAAATATACCAAGACAGGGCCCAGGGCTACAAAACGCTCGCGGACAGCCTTGTGCCGGAGCTCAACGAGCTTTCCTATTCACGGCTTGCCATCTTTCTGATCACCGGGATCCTGATCATGCTATTCGCGGCCAGCGGATGGGTCGTTCCTGTGGCTGCCACCGCCATTATCGGTTCCGTGCTGTTTGCAATGACCCTGCGCAAATACAACCGGATAGCCTCCGACAAAAAACAGGCAGCGCTTTTGCAACAAATCAATGAAGCTGAGGTGCTGCGGATCACGAATGATCTCGCTGCATTTCCAACCGGCAGTGCATTCCTGCATCGCGGTCACGACTATGCGGCCGATCTCGACGTTTTCGGGCCGCACTCATTATTCCAGCTCCTGAACAGAACGACCACCGAATCGGGCGGCGAAGTCCTGGCGCAATGGCTCATGGCCCCTGCCAACGGCGAAACCATTGCCCGGCGGCAAGACGCCGTTCGCGAGCTGGCGGCAAAGCTCGATTGGCGGCAGGACTTCCAGGCATCCGGAATGCAGTTCGAATCAACCAATAGCGATTACGCCACGCTTTTAAAATGGATGGAAGAACCGCCGCAATTTCTGGCATCGCGCCCGAAACTGATGAGAACGAGCCTGTTGCTCGGAGCCATATCCACCGTGGCATTGGCTTACTTCCTATTTCACTTCCTTTTCCGTCTCCCGGAGCTTTCCGGTTTTCATTTGATGCCGCTCGTTGTTACATTGGTCATCAACTCCATTTATCTGCGGAAATTCCGGCAGCCGGCCGAGCACATTATACTGAGCACGCAACGGAACATCAGCATCCTCGGAGCTTACCAATCGCTTTTTGAAACCATTGAAAAACAGTCGTTTGAAAGCAAAAAATTGAACGAATTGCACGCTATTCTCACGCATGCGGGCCGCTCGGCAGCATCCCGGATCGGCGCATTGAAGAGGATACTGGAAATGTTCCAGCAGAAGGGCACCCGCAATACCATTGGCAAAAATGCTTTCTATGGCATGCTCAATAACCTCTGGCTTATCGACGTGCACCTGATCCTGAAAACAGAAGCCTGGAAGTCGGAAAACCATGACCATCTCCGCCCGTGGATTGCTTCGGTGAGCGAAATGGAAGCGCTCGCAAGTATGGCCGGATTCGCCCATGCCAATCCTGATTATACATTTGCAGAGATTACGACAGAACCGTATCTGATTGATTTCCGGACAGTTGCCCACCCGTTGTTAAAGCGGCAAAGACGGATCAGCAACGACTTTACCATGAATGGCCGCGGCGCGACCACGCTTATCACCGGCTCTAACATGGCTGGCAAAAGCACATTTCTGCGGACAGTCGGCATTAACCTCGTGCTCGCATTCATGGGCGCGCCCTGCTGCGCGTCGCATGCGCGGGTATCGCTCCTGCGCGTGTTCACGAGCATGCGCACGCAGGACAACCTCGAAGAATCGGTATCGTCGTTTTACGCGGAGTTGCAGCGTATCGAGCAGTTGCTGGCACTTGTGGGCGGGGGCGAGCCTATTTTTTTCATGCTGGATGAAATGTTCAAGGGTACCAACTCGCAGGACCGCTTCCGGGGCGGCGTATCGCTGATCCGCCAGCTCGGCGAGCTCAATGCGTTCGGCATGATCTCCACCCACGACCTCGATCTCGCCAGGCTGACGAGCGATCTTTCCATTACAAATTTTAGCTTCAATAGCGTCATCAGCGACGGCCAGATCTCGTTTGACTACCATCTTACACCCGGCATCTGTACCGATTTCAATGCCAGTGAGCTCATGAAACGAAGCGGGATACGCATTCTCTCCGATATTCAGCCTGTCTGAGAACCCTTACGTGCTTTTGGTCACCTCTTCCAGGTAAGCTTCCAGGGTAGTACCCACCTGCGAACTTATCGTCCCGTTGCCTTCGGCCTGCGCTTGCCCGCTGATCACCGCTTCGGTCATTTCCATGAAGTTGCGGATGCCGTCCGCCGAGAAACCGATCGACCGCAGCGTTTCCGCCCACTGGCCTCTCGGGATTTGTTGTGCTTTCACTTCCCTATCCAGGACCTCGCTGAATGCCTTCGCAACATCGGCGGAACTGTATGAAGCCGGGCCGCTTAATTCATAGATCGTCATGTCGCGGTCGTTGTTCAGCAGCACTTCGGCAGCGAAATGGCCTACGTCGGTCGGGCATATCATTGGGATTTTCAGGTCGACGGGAAAAAATGTGGGCAGTACGCCGCTTTCCCCGGCTGATTCGAGATAGCCGAGCCAGTTGCTGAAATAGTAGGCCGGACGAATGAACACACGCGTGAGGCCGGTGCCGTCGAATGCGTGTTCCAGCATGTAGGACATGATGAGGTTGCCGGTGCCCTCGCGGTGCTGCGCGCCCATGGACGACAGCCCGACGACCTTCTTGATCCCGCTCGCGGCCAGTGCGGCGCGGTAGTTGGTGAGAATATCGTTGGTGTCGCCGAGCACGTTTTCTTCCTGGCCGGTCTCGGGTGTTAATGCAAAAAGCGTCTCGCCATCTCGCAATGCAACTTTCAATGCGGGCAAGTTGTGCGAGTCTGCAAGGGCAGCAGCGGCGCCCCGCGATTTCAGCGGTCCGGCCTTTTCTTCACTTCTTACAACTCCCTTCACTGCGGCCCCGCGTTCGAGAAGCTGGTCCACTACCGCCGAACCTACCCGGCCCGACGCGCCCAGAATGATATGTGCCATGATCCAGAATTTTCAGTTTGAATTAGAAAATCGCGGTTACATCAAAAATCAAACCAACTGCATTCAAACTGCCGGATCGCTGCTAATCTGCCGCTACAACTGCATTTGATCCGTTTTCACTGCCCGGTCGTCAATACGATTTTCCCGTGGACATTCCGCCCCATTCCTTTGCAGCGAAACTTTGGTATGCTCATTGATGAACCGTCGCGATTTTCTGCAAACAGCCACGCTGGCTTCCGGCGGCTTCTTGCTTTCTTTTTTTATACCTGATAAAACCGCTGCAAATGCAGTACCGTCGCAGGGCTTTTCTCCAAATGCGCTGCTGCATATCGATGCAGACGGTACCATTCGCATTATTCTTAACAAAGTTGAAATGGGCCAGGGAATCAGCACGACGCTCGCGATGTTCATTGCCGAAGAGCTGGATTGCGACTGGGCGCGCATCCGTGTGGAAACCCGGGTGATCGAGGGACCGCACCCCGAAGAAAGCATTTACGTGCTCTCCACCGGCGGCTCCGATACCATCCGCTCCGAGTTTGACCGCTATCGCACTACGGGTGCCATTGCGCGTACGATGCTCGTACGCGCAGCCGCGCAACGGCTCGGTATTTCCCCGGCGCAATGCACTACCGGCGAGGGGTTCGTACAGGCCGGTAGCACGCGGCTAAGCTACGGTTCGCTCGCTGCCGATGCTGCCCTGTTACCAGTCCCGGAAGTAAAGCTCCGACGACGCAACGAATGGAAATTTATTGGTAAAACACCACGCAAGCTCGATGTTCCCGATAAGGTAAATGGAAAAGCAAGGTACGGCATCGACATTCAATTTCCCGGACTCCTTACCGCCGTGCTCGAACGCTGCCCCGTGTTTGGCGGGAAGGTCAAATCCTTCGATGCGTCGGATGCGCTGCGCGTTACGGGCGTGCGAAAGGTGGTGCAGGTGCCCGAGGGAGTAGCCGTGGTGGCCGACCATTTCTGGGCGGCCATGCAGGGGCGACAAATGTTACATATCGAATGGGATACGGATGGCCGCAGTAACCCTGATACCGCGCAGCAAATCCAACAATACCGGGTCGTGGCCGGCCAACCGGGCATGAGCGGACAAGCCAAAGGCAATGTCGAAAATGCGTGGCGGCGGGCCGAAAAAGTCTACGAGCAGGAATTTTGCTTCCCCTACCTCGCCCATGCGCCGCTGGAAACCCTCAATTGCACGGTAAAGCTGTCGCCCGGCCGTTGCGAAATATGGACGGCGACCCAATCGTCGTCGCTGCACCGGCAGGAAGTGGCCCGGCAGCTGGGGTTCCGCGACGAGCAGGTGACGCTTCACACACCCGCTATGGGCGGGAGCTTCGGGCGGCGCGGCTCGTTCGGGAATGATTGGGTGATGGAAGCGGTACACATTGCCCGGGCTACGGGCGAGGCGATCAAGCTGATCTGGACGCGGGAAGACGACATCCGGGGCGGTTACTACCGGCCGGCGTATTTGCACCGGGTGAAAGCAGGAACAGATACGGACGGCATGCCGATGGCCTGGCAACACGATGTGGTCGGGCAATCGCTTTTTGTGCATACGGTCCTTGAAAAAGACATTGCCCCTAATGGCCTGGATT
>CBIHPQ010000259.1:0-10004 GCA_966211825.1 uncultured Dyadobacter sp.
CTCCACGTTTCTCAATTCATTGATATTTTTAAAAACTTTGATAAACCCGTCCTGAAAAATGTCCTCCGCTTCGGCCTTCGTTTTCGCATAGCGCACGCAAAGCCCCAGCAGCCTGGATTTGTACCGTTCATAGAATGCAGTCTGTGCCCTGGTATCGCCAGCCTGACAGGCCCGTACCAGATCGGCAAGCGAACTGTATTTCTTATTGCGGAAAAAGGTCATTCAGAGGGGTTAAGAGGTGTATCGTTGAAACAATTAGTTTTCGCTCAGCGCTCTATCGCGGAATTGTACTCCATGCTCACAAAGTTTCCGTCCTGGTCGAAAACAAGCTCACAATTTTCCAGTGTCCCCTGCAACTTCATCACATAACCCGTCCCGACAGGGTCCGAAAATTTATATCCTTCGGATATTTTCATTGGCGTAAATACGGGTGAGCTTTTTACAAAGTTCTGTATTTTTTCAGGGTATTCATCCATATTGTAATAAAAAGCCTCGGCCCGATAAATTGTATTGATCAATTTACCCGTAGCATCGAAAGTGAAATCATAACTCGTATTCGATGCGGTAAAGGCATTCACATTATATTTTTTTTCGTTCTTTTCATTGAATGACACAGTCGCCGCTTTGAATCTAAGTTTTTCCCTTTCCAGAAAACTTACCGCCGGAGCAGGCAGGGTAGTCATTTCTTCTTTACCAATAACATAGGAAAATTTGTAATAGGGAACCAATCCCACCGCAAAACTGATCCCATTACCAGCCGAGTCATAAGGAATCCACGTGATAAGATATTCGCGGTTGTTCCAGGTGTACTTTCCGTTGAACACCTTCGCATTTGCCTGAGTTACAGGCTCTTTGTACACATCAACCGTTCCACCGGTCACGCTGCGGTTGGGTAATGCCTGCCGCATTGAATCGGGAAGTGCACCGTACATCCGGAATACACTCAGTATTTTCTTTGTATTTAGTGCTGCATAAAAAGAATCGCCTTTCAATTTATAATAAACCTCATAAAGCTTATCCTTTTCTATGGCCCCAAAAGTAGCATCGGTAGCATCCGGATAGGCATCGGACATCACTTTGATGATCGATTCCGGTAATGTTTCCGGTGGGACAACCTGTTGATCTTTGTAATTGCTGCATCCGTTTAGAAAAAGGACGGAAACAATTAAAAGGAATAATTTGTCAGTAAACGTTCTTTCATTCATAGCATCAAATAATTTGATCGCCGGGGTGCCAGTTATGTATTAATATATGGATACTCCAAATTTGTGTTCCGCATCCCGGTATTCGACATCCGTCATCCAGGCTGCCCGCATGATAAAAGCGTAGGTAATTTTTCCATCCTTCGTCTTTTCTTCCGCTACGATCCTGATCCGCTCCGGGCTGGCCGCTCTGCGCGCTTCCTCCACACCCCTGAACAAGGGCGCCGGCTCGCTGGCGACGTAACCGCTATCGGGGCGCCAGTCCGTGCCCGACAGTGCCGAGGCGAGCGACCGTATGCTTTCGGGTAAGGGGAGTTTCATCACTTTGCGATCGCTATCCCACGTCCATTCCCCGCTTTCCTTCGCCGATTTGAGCATCACCATGCATTGAAACTCACCAAAAGGGACTTTACCGTAGGCTCCTGTCATTTTGGATTCGGTCACTGTGCCTTTTCCAAAATACCCCCGGCCAAACTGCACCGCCACGAACGGGACCACCTCGTTCAGGAAATGATTGTTGAGTAATGTGGGTTGCTCCCGTACGTTCACCGTCGCGATCTGATCTTCTTCCTGACGGGATATTTCCTCGATGCGCCAATACCGTTCCTGCACGATCATCCTGCCCAGGAATTCGGCTTTGGTAAGCCCCTGGCCGGGTCGCGGTGTAATGTTCTGATCCGTATCGCAGGATAGCAGTGAAAGCATTACCAAAAGGAAGCTGTTCACCAGGCCTATCCCGATCCGCCGTTTGTGTCCGGCATTTCCGTCCTTCATTACCATTCTAAAATTCAATTTACGGGCCCTGCCGGTTGGGCTTTTTCGTGATCCGGCTTTTTCCAGGCTCTGTCCGACTATCTTTTCCATGGCTAATAGTACGAAACAAAAAAGTATCTTCCCACACATCCCGCCGGGCGGAACATGCAGGAAGACACGCACTTTGAAAAAATCGCTGCACAGAGCGGAAAAAATATTAGCCCATTCCGGGAAGTTTGAGACCGGAGCCTTTCAGGGCTTCCATCAGTTTCTCCTGGATCTCCATTTTGGTATCCACAAAACCATGCGCGTCGAGCCACACATTGACCATCACTTTGTAGCCGTCGGGCTCGATGGATGACACCCCTATGCGCCTTGCGGGGACTTTAAGGGCACTTTGGGCATGATCAAGGACATTGTTGACGATCTTTTTAACCTCCGGAAAATCAATACTGTTGCTGAACTTCATCTCTACATCCAGCCGCCGGTTGCCCGAACCGCTCACATTAATGATCACTTCATTGGACAGCTTGCTGTTCGGGATCACCACTTTACGGTTGTCGTAGGTTTTGACCACCGTATAAAATATTTTGATGGCCTCCACAGTCCCCTCCTGCCCTTGCGCTACGATGTTATCGCCTACATGAAAAGGTTTGAGGATCAGGATAAGCACCCCGCTCGTGAAATTCTGCAGGGTACCCGATAATGCCAGGCCGGCCGCAACGCCTATTGCACCTATTAATGCCGCAAAAACGGTCATTTGGATGCCTATTATCTGCATTACTGAAACGATGAGCAACACCCGCAGCGTAGTCACCGCCAGGCTCAGAAGGAATGGAGTGAGCGACGGGTCGATGTCCCGCTTGTACATGTGTATGTTGAGCCAGCGCGATAGCACGCGGATGAGCCAGAATCCTATAATTAATACTCCTATACCGGTGATAACAGACGGTCCCGTTTCCAGGATCCAAGCGTAGGCCTTGTTATAAAACTGCTGAATTTTCATGATTTGAGTGCATTGACTTGAAATACCGCCTCGCGAAAAAAATCTGTTCCAAAGGTTGCTGGCATATTTTTTGATCCACATTTTCCCTATTAGTCAAGTAAAAAACCCAACAGACATGGAAATCCATCATCATCAACGAACCCGATCACACCGAGCCAACATGGGCCGGTATATCGTATACCTGGTACTGGCAGCGGTTGCCGCGGGTATCAGCATTTATTTCTACGCTCCGAAGCCGGTTAATAAAGCGGCCAACGAGAATATGGCGCTCTTCCTGAAAAACACGATCCGCGACATCGACCTGAAACTCAAACACGGCGATGACGGCACCGACCTTGCTACCCGGCTTTCATGGCACAAGTCGAACACCGCATTGTACAACGAGGCCAAGGACAATTCCGACAAAGCGATCAAACAGCAGCGCGAGGTATTGAAAAAGAAAATGGTGCAGGTACAGCAACGCGACTTCCCGGAATTACGCACTGCCTATGTCGATTCCAAGAAGGAGGCGCTAGATGAACAGCATGTGGCGATCGGCCTGACGGGCGAGCAGCAGGATGTGCTCACTTTCGAAGGCGACATGTTCAAACCGGAGCAGGTGCAGAAAGACTTCATGAAGAACATTTATGGCATCGTGAATGACCTGCGGTTTAAAAAGATCGTCTACAAATGGTCCGACGCCCCCGACGGTCATCACAATTACGAGATCAAGTCGAAGGCGGATGCGGAGATTTAGTGGCTCCCCCGCCAAACTCGTTCTGATAAATCCTCACCAGCAACAAGAGGTAACTGATCAGTAGCGGGCCGAAAATGAAACCCCAGAAGCCGAACAGTTTCAGACCGGCGATCAGGCCGAGGATCGTGATCACGGGATGTACGTTACCAACTTTTTGCAAAAAGGTAATGCGCGCTACGTAGTCGATGTTTCCGATGATGGTCACACTGTAAACGGCCAGACCGATCGCTTTTCCGCTTTCTCCTTTTGAAAAGAGGAATATCACCAGCGGCAGCCAGATCATCGCCGTGCCTATTACCGGAAAGAATGCGCACATACCCGTGATCAGCCCGAGCAGCACGAAGTCTTCGATCCCGACGATCCAGTAACCGAGCAACGCTACTAATCCCTGGATCAATGAAATGAGCGGTATACCGAGCGCATTTGCGCGTACCATGCCGCAGGTTTCATCCGCGAGCGACTGTATATTCTTGTGTTTCAAAGGGATGAACTTGTCGAGCGTTTCTTCCATTAACCGTCCGTTCGTGAACATGAAAAAGGCCAGGAAGAGGATCATCAGCAGGTTGCCGAGCATCGTGGCCGAACTGTTGAGTATTCCGGGAATGAAACTCGTTGCTTTTTTGCGAATGTCGGCGGTCGCTTCCTTGGTGAGCAGGTCCTGACCGGTCCATTCGTGAAGCTGCTTGGAGATGGCATCGATGGCATTATTTACCTGTTCCGGATTTTCCATGATCATGTTCACCTTCTGGAAAATCATCTGGATCGCAAAATACACCGGTGCTACAATGCATGCCATAAAAAGGACCATAAAAAGGATCGCGGTGAGGCCCTTCTTCCACTTACGCTGCTCGGTGAGGTAAAAGTAGTACCTCCGGCAGAGGATGTAGAGCGTGAGCGCGCCCAGAAATCCCGGGAAGAAAATGTAAAGCTGCTTGAAAACGATTACTGCCAATGCAGTGACAATCAGCAGAAAGCTTACCTGCCGGATCCTGTTATTAAAGTCTGAAACCATGAATGAGTGATTTTGAGCTATATACGCAGTGCAATTATCGTACCAGTGACAGGGGGTGCCTTAAAAGAAAAGCGCAGGACAACGGATGCCCTGCGCTTTTTGTGTATGTCCGAGCAGCCTATGCCGCCGATTGATCATCTACTTCTGCCTCCGGCGCATTCTTCTTAACGGATTCGACGCCGTTTTCACGGCTGGCAGCGGTTTCGTACATTTCGCTGTTTCCGATCGACTGCCCGTTGGTGGCCTTCAAAACGAAATAGTATTTGTCATTTTTCGAAGTAAGGCGTTCGAAACGGGCATCGTCCTGCGAATTTTTCTTCACCGATTCGATACCGTTTTCACAGGCAGCCTTGGTCGTGTAACCTTCGCTACCCAGGATAACCTGACCGTTTCCGGCTTTCAGGTTAAATTGAAATTCTCCGTTGGCCCTTTTTGTAATTACAAATTTTCCCATGTTTGAAAAGATTGGATTAGGCTTTCAAAGTACAACTAACTTTTCTTAATCCAATATTATACGTCACCGAAAATCCGCTATACGTTTCTGATGCCCTCGCGAATGAGCCGGCCCACCTGCCCGCGGTAGGGGGCGCTCACAGGCAGTATATGCGTACCGATCTCGATTGTGCATTCACTGAACCCCGTTACTTTATTGACCGCCACGAGCAGCGAACGGTGGATCCGCATAAAGCCTTTTCCGAACAGCCGCGCCTCAATGGCCGCCAGCCCCTGGTAGACGATGATTTCCCTTTCGGCTGTTTTGATCTTCGAAAAATTTTTGACCCCTTCAATGTAGAGCACCACCCGAAGAAATATTTTGACGGCCGATTTGCCTGAAAAGAGGTACACAAAAGGTCCCGGGTCCGGAACTGTCCGCTTGGGTTTCTGCTCGAAATTCCGCCGTACCACAGGGGGCATCGCCGCATAGCACCGGTCGATGCATTTCAGAAATTCCTCAAATGCGACAGGTTTTGAAAGGCAGCCGAGGATGTATTCGTCGCTGCCTGGCGACCACCGTTTTCGCTTGTTGGAAAGAAAAATGACCCTGGGTCGACTGGGCAGCATTTTCAGGAACGCGTCCCCGGTAACTTTGGGAAGCATAATGTCCAGGAAAAGGAGGTCGATCTTGTTCTGCTGAAGGTACATCAGCGCGTCGACCGCGTTGTAGAATGTCCCTACCAGTTCGAGCGAATCCAGCTCCTTGATGTAGGATTCGAGAATGCTCGCGGTAGAAGGCTCATCGTCGATGATCAAACATTTGATTCTGTTCATAGAAGTAATCCGGCCAAATGACTGTATTTCAAAAGACTAGCCCAAAAAGGGCGGGATACATTGAACAGGAGGCCGCTCCGGTAGAGTAACCGGCGAAATAATGAGGGGAAGCGAATTGAGTAGTATGGCGTTCAAGTTCCAAATAATTCGGGAAAACTCCAACGCTAACCCCTGGTTACTTGTTGATAAAAAAATCAGGGGCCAATTCCGGTGGTCTGCCGAATTATACCGGTTTAACATTTACCCTAAGTCTTATGGGTTTCCCCGGGTTGCGATATTGCCAGGCCCCCGTCGACCCGGGGCGACTGATCATCCTTCGCGTTTTCACCGGATCGTGGCGGGAGGAATGATACCTGGCAATTTTTTAACACCGAATCGCTGCCGCAGCTGAGTGTGATGGTTTACAACCGGGTGTATATCCCTACAAGGTCCTTTCAGAGGGCAAAATAATCCGCGAGGGCGTTGTGACGGTCCTTCACAAGTTTGCCGACAGGCTGGCGATCAGATACTTTTCAGGTAAACCCGCAATGCCCGCATTTCGGTATCGGAAAAGGCGGCGGTCATCTGCCAGGGCATGGGCGCTTTCAATTCGGTGCCGTCGGGCCGTTTTCCCGTGCGGAGTGTCTGGAAAAACTGCTCGTCGGACCAGCGGGCGCTTTGGCCGGTGGATGAAATATCCGGCGTACCACCCTCTCCCGGCGCACCTTTCATGTCGGGCTTATGGCAGCCTGTACAAATTTGCGATACATATTTCCCAAAATCGGCGGTGACACCTTCCCGGACCACCAACGGAGGTGCTACATTATGGTCGATTTTTTCGGCTTCAAACAATTGTAGTTCTCCGAGGTCGGCCAGAATGGTTGCACCCACACCGATCTCGCTCGGCGGGTTCAGGCGATCCACAGGCGGGACCTGCGCGCAATAGGCGATCACGGCTTTCAAATCGGTTTCACTTAGTTGGTTAAAACCGGCCGATGGCATGTAAATCAGTGGCGTACCGTCTTTTTGCAGACCGTGGCGGATCGCCCTTACCCAGTCGTCGGTATCGTAGTCTTGGGAAATACCTCCTTTTCCTTTGGTAAGGTTTCTGGCCACAAGCCGGCCTACTCCTTTTTGTTCGAACAGGACCCGGCCGCCGAGGTCTTTTGCGTGGCAATCGTTGCAGCCCTTTGTCGTGACGAGTCGTTTAACGACGGCAAAGTTGGCCGATTCTGTGGGAAAGTCGAGTTTTAAGGGGTTTACCCGGTACACTTTGGTGCGGCGGCTGTCCACGGCAATGTAGGCTTTGGTGTAATAACCGATTACAAGCAGGATCACGACCAGCAGCGCACGGCCGGTCCATTTCAGGATTTTTTTTAACATGGCTTTTTGGAAATAACAGTTTGAAAACTGCCGGCTGGGCCGACGTTACAAAAATGCCTTTCCGGCCAGCTATTCCCAATGTCAAATCCCACGAAGCGTCATAATGACCGCATGAACTGTAAAAAAAGCTACTTGCCAAGCCACTTCTTAAAGTCCATCGCCTTCTCACGGCTGATGATCACTTCGCTCTCGGGCGCAGGCGTGAGCGCAGGTTTGATCTTATTATTGAAGTATGGATGAGCTGTTGCACGCAATGCGGACGGAACCAGTTCCATTGCGATGGATTTTTCAATTAATTTACATTCCAATGTAAAACTAAACCTGCCGCAGCGATTTATCAAGCTCTTTCACAAGCATTTGCCAGTTAAAAAGTATGTTTTAAGCTTAACAGCAAAAAAATGTTATATTTACTATAGCCGGAACTTCAATACTCAACGGCTGGATACCGGCCCGTCACGCATTCTTACGCTTTGCTACACCACAATCATCTGAATTACGACCTTCCCGGGCCGCAAGAACTTCTTGTTGTTTATTTAAATCCCTTTTCAGATGGAAACAAACAGTACCTCCAGAGTAGTCCCGCAGTTCCGGGGCAGGGTGATCACCGCCGGCGATGCCGACTATGAAACCGCCAGAAAAGTCCACAACGGCATGGTGGACAAGTGCCCTGAACTCATTATCCGATGTGCAGACGAGTCAGACGTCGTCAAAGCAGTGCAATTTGCCCGTGAACACAACCTGCTGGTTGCCGTTCGCGGCGGCGGACACAATGGAGCGGGGCTCGGCGTATGTGACCAAGGGTTAGTCATTGACCTGTCGGCCATGCGCAATGTGACCGTAGATCCGGAAGCCCGGACCATACGGGCGCAAGGCGGGTGCCTGCTGGGAGATCTGGATACTGCCGGTCACCCGTACGGGCTGGCAGTGCCGACGGGGATCAATGCCACAACGGGTATTGGAGGTCTCACACTGGGAGGAGGTTTAGGACATTTGACGCGCTTCGGCGGGCTGACGATCGATAATCTGCTCGAAGCGGATGTGGTGCTCGCCAACGGAAATGTCGTGAAAGCTTCGCCTACTGAAAATGAGGACCTTTTCTGGGCGCTCCGCGGCGGCGGCGGCAATTTCGGCGTTGTCACTTCCTTTCTTTTCCGGGCGCACCAGGTACACACTGTTTACGGCGGGCCGATGTTCTGGCATATGGATGACGCGAAGGACATGATGGCCTGGTACCAGGATTTCATCAAACAGGCACCCGACACCGTCAACGGCTTTTTCGCATTCCATAAAATCCCGCCCGCACCGATGTTCCCCGAACAATACCACCTCGAGACCATGTGCGGGATCGTGTGGTGCTGCATAGATGAAGAAGAAGCAACGGCCGTGTTCGATATGGTCAGGGCGTTCCGCAAGCCACTGATCGACGCCACGGGCCCGCTGCCTGTTCCGATGCTGCAAACGATGTTCGACGATCTCTTCGCACCCGGGTTATATTGGTACTGGAAAGGCGATTTTGTCAAGCATATGAGCTCCGAAGTCATAGACGTTCACGTCAGGCATGCGCACAAAATCCCTAACTTCTTCTCCGGGATGCACCTTTACCCGATAAACGGGGCCGCCGGCAGGGTACGCAACGAAGACACGGCGTGGAACTACCGCGACGCGACCTGGTCGATGGTGATCGTAGGCATCTCACCCGACCCTACCGAAAAGGAGATGGTTACCAACTTTGCCCGCGAATACTGGCAGGAATTGCATCCGTATGGCGCGGGTGGTGCTTACATTAATTTTATGATGGATGAAGGCGCCGACCGCGTGAAGGCGACCTACGGCAGCAACTATGAGAAACTGACGCGGGTCAAAGCCAAATACGATCCCGACAATCTGTTCCGCGTCAACCAGAATATCAAACCGGCATAAAATAATCGAGGCAGGCCTTTGCCGACCTGCCTCGATTATTTTAGAACAAAACCCCTTCATCATCCGACTTCGCCGGCGGGGTATACACATCTTCGGAAGTGACCGTTGTATCTGCCACGCATTCGCCTGTGTACCCTTCCGGGCGTGGGAACGGCCCCTTGCGGTATTGGATGAGCGTCTCGTCATTGTAAACCTTTTGCATGAATGCACCCCACGCAGGCATGGCCACGCGCCCGCCCTGCCCGAGTGCGAGCGATCGGTAGTGAATGCTGCGGTCCTCGCCGCCCACCCACACACCGGCTACGAGGTTGTGCGTCATGCCCATAAACCAGCCGTCGGAGTGGTTTTGGGAAGTACCCGTTTTGGCGGCGATCTCATTGCCGTCGGTTACGCCGTATTGCCGCAGCCGGCCCGCCGTACCACCCGGATCTTCCACCGCGCCGCGCATGAGGTACAGCATATTATAGGCCATATTAGCGCTGAGTTCCTGGCTTTGCTGTTCATGAAATTCGGCCAGCAGCTTGCCATGCCGGTCCTCGATACGCAGGATCGTCATCGGCATCACCTTGTAACCTCCGTTAGCAAAAGAAGAATATGCCGATACCATTTCGTAGATCGACACTTCGCCTGTACCGAGGCAAAGCGCGGGCGTGGCGGGCAGGTCACTGGTAATGCCGAGCTTGTGGGCATAGTCAACGACCGTATTGGCCTTCACCATCTTCATAATGTTTGCCGTCACCGAAT
>CBIHPQ010000260.1:0-9979 GCA_966211825.1 uncultured Dyadobacter sp.
AGCGAGAGAAGGCTGTCTTTCAACCACACAAAAGAAGGATCGCAACCTCCGTTGAATTCATTGGTAGGAAGGCCGTCGGCACGGTCGAAACGAAAAAAGTTGACCTTGTCCAACCGCCTCTCTGCATAGTCCGTCAGCTCGCTTTTCCTCACCTTGAAAAGGCCGTTGTTGCTGGGTAGCCAGAAGAACCCGTGACCGTCCTCGATAAACGAATGGACGGTTTTCAGGGCCTGTCGCGGCCCGAACGGCATCCGGAAAAGTTTCTTGTTGTGTAACAGATAAAACCCTTTTCCATAGGTCGAGATCCATATCTTGTTGGCGGCTTCCGCGTGTATCGTCCGTATCTGCATCGATTCCAGCACCGACTTATCGATCCGGTTGCGTTGGTAGTCGTACCATTTCAGTCCTTTTTCCGTACACACCAGGAAATAGGAAGGACGGATCTGCTTCACAAACAGGATTTCGGCATTCTGCGGAAATTTTTTGAAGCCTACCGGCCTGTCATTTACCAGCTTACCGAACCCGTCGCTCGACACAAAAAAATACTCCCCTTTGCCGGCCTCGCTCATATGCACCACCCTGTGCTGGGATGCTACCACGCGGTTTTGGCCCGTCGCAATGTCCAGCTTTCGGAGCTTGTAGTTCTGCTCATAGTACAGCTGCCCGTTACCCGGAGCGAAAAACCAGGATGCAATGCCTGAGTCAAATGGCAATGGTCGCGGTGGCTCGTCCGTGGAAACTACCATATTTTTGACGATCAACCGGTTGTTGCCTGCATTTGCCTGGGCGTAAAGGCTCTGGTTGAGGGCCGGTGATGAAAATGGCGGAGTACTGAATTTGCTTTTTTCGATCACAAACAGCCCGTCCGTAGCCGAACCGAGGTAGTACGTCCCCTGCCCCGGAAGAAAGCGGATACTACTTAGAAAAGGAATGCGAATGCCTTGTAGTTCGGTTTGTGAATCCAGGCGGCCGCCGCGGAGCACTACTTTATAAAGGTCCTCGCCAGCATAGACGAAAAAACCGTCGGGACACGGAAAGCTTTGAAAATCCCCCGCCAGAAAGCGGGCATTGGCAGCCAACGGCCCGCCGATGGATGTGAAACCGGGTAACAGACGACCGTTTTTCCACGCTTCAACCTGATTTCCGGGTAAAATGCAAGCCAGAAACCTTCCGGCGAACAGGGCGTATTGCGGCCGCCGCCCGCTGTAATCCGCAATTTTCGCAGGCGCTTTCAGGCGTTCGGACAGGAAGAGCAGGTCGTCGTCATTGCGCAAATAGACTTCATTGTTGGAGATACTCGATGAAAACAGGAACGGCCTGGGCCCCAGGTTCTCGTAAAAATCGGCCAGCTTGCGGCGTGTCGCCTCGTCGTCAAGGGCCGCGCCCTGAAGCCCCACATGTACCGACCATGCAGGCAGCAGCACAGGCACGGGCGCCGCGTGCTTCCACGGGACGGCCACCCTGATGATCTGCCCGCCATACATACGTGCGTACAGCGTGCCGCGTGCGTCGGCAGTGAGCCCCTCCACGCGCGCCGACTTCAAGCCAGGCAATTCGGAGATACCGTAGGTGACAAAACGTTGGCCGTCGTAGCGGACCATACCCATTTCCGTAGCGAGCCAGCAATAGCCCCATTCGTCGAATGCGATGTCCTTGACACTGTTTTGGGGCAGGCCGTTGTCGGTATTGTATTGCGTAACAATGACCCGTTCCTGCTGCGCTGCTGCGGGAAAGCGATGCAGGAAGACAGAAATCAACGCGATCAGGAAGATTCTCATGGGGTCAATGCTATTGCGCGTAGGGTAATGGTTATGAAATTACTAAAATATGCGATTAAAGATATACTACTTTTGAATGTACGAGAAGTACTACACGCTGCGTTTGACCGCAAAGAACGAAAAAGGTCTGTAAGTAATTTACAGACCTTTTTTCACTACTTATTTAACCTACTGCTACTTAATTTTTATTAAATCTCGTGTTCTGCACCACGCCGTCGGCCGACTCTACTTCCACCACATACGTTCCCGAACGCAACGGCCTGATACCTGGCACCAAAATCACTTCCGCCGGGTTGGTATAACTCCTCGAAAGCATGCATTTGCCGTTCATATCCACCAGCCTCACCATTACTTTCCCTTCCAGCGACTCGCCGAGCCTGATATTCAATTCATCCGCACCCGGATTCGGATAAATATTAATGCGGGATTTGGCATCGTCCGCATCCCGGTAATTCACCTGCCGGATGGTCGAGCGCTCGGATTTGCCATCGAAATCGACCTGTCTCAAACGGTAGTAATTGATGGCGCCTGTAACCGGCGCAAGGTCGTGGTAGGCATAGGTTTGCTCTTTGGAAGAGTCGCCCGCGCCCGCCACTTTGCCGATTGCCTTGAAAGCTTTTCCGTCGGTGCTGCGCTCGATGACGAATTCCTTGTTATTGGTCTCATCGGCCGTTTTCCATTGCAGCAATGTGCCGGTATTCGATTTTTCAGCCGTGAAACCGATGAGCGTCACGGGTAATGTGGTATTGCTAAGCTCCACGATGGCGGCATCTGCGGCAGGTATCGTAATTGAAAACGTGCCCTGCACCTGCGTTGCGGTTTGGCGGGCGTTTTGGGCGCCACTGAACAGCTCCCGCGTCGCGTAATTATCGGAGCCGCTCATGCCAGCGCGTTGCAGGTCGATATTGAAAGTTTTGGCTGTGCCGCCGTAATTGAAAATCGCCAGGTAAGACTTGTTACCCGCATTTTTTACAAACAATTCATTGGCCTGATTACCGGTATTCCCCTCCACAGGTGTGAATACCGTGCCGCTGGCTGCGAGGTTGAGCAGGTCGTCATTTTGCAGCAGCGTCTGCGCCTTGGCAGTCCAAGCGCCGGTGGCCGAGAAATCGTCGCCCGTAATGAGCGTGCCTGTTACAATTCCGGATGCGAGCCGGGCGCGGTTTTCACCATCTGTCTGAGCACCGAAAACGAGGTGGTCGGCATCGAGATAGTTATAAATGTGCTTCTGCCACCAGCCGTAAGTGGTGCTATTCAAAGTATAGGACGTCTCGTTAATGTCCTTGTACGCGTCGCACGCGATCCTGCGCATGTGTGCGTAGCGCCCGGTCGCGAGGTTGGGCGAAATGGCCGCGTACACGAGCATTTTGCCGTCGAGCTGGTCGGTCAGGTATTCCATTCCCTTGCGGTAGGCTTCCATTCCGGTATGAATCGTATTGTCGTAATAGCTGTCCGCTTCGAGCGCCGCGTGACCGAGAAAGTCTATTTTAATCATTTCAAAACCACAGGCAATGAACTTGCCGATCACCATTTGCAGGCGCGCCTTCGTTCCCGGATGCGTCGGGTCCAATGCATATGCGCCGTCCAGTTCCACGGGGTTGCCGTTAGCCTTCGTCCAGGCGTCCTGGTAATTATGGGTACTGCCTTCCATTTGTCGCGCAAACTTGCCCCAGTCCACAAACGGCGCCCAGTAAATGCCCGGTTTGAAACCCTTGGATTTACAATAATTCGCAAATTCCGTCAACTCGCTGAAATTGCCGTTCAGGCCACCGCCCGACATATTGTCCCAGTAAGAATCCAGGTCGATGTACAGCGTATTATCGCCGTTCCGGAAATCCGGCACGCCGGTCGAGAAGAAGTCGACGACGGATTTGGCCTTGGGCAAGTTGATCGACGACTGAATGGCGCCCCAGCTGTTCCAGCCAAATGGCGTCCCGGCCGTCCAGTTGAAAATATACCTCGGCTCGGCCAGTGCATTCGCTTGTCCGTAAGTATCGAATCCATTGCGCCAGTCGGCATCGTAGCTGACCATGATCCGCGGCGAGCGGCAGGCCGTTTGCCCTACCGACACCCAGCCGTGGCCGCGTTTGTCACGGGTAATGCTTTCCTGCGTCCAGCCGGCCACCACCGCCACGTAATTGGTCGTACCTCTGCCCTCGCCCACCAGGTTCACACCCGTTTTCCAAACCGAATGCTCCACCGAGCCGATGACCAGCCCCTTCCGGTTGGCATTATCATAGATCGCCCCTGCTTCCGAGCTGAAAAAATTGGCGTAACGAACCTCTTTCGCGTCGTAACGCACCCAGGCGTCGTTATCGAACGGTACGAACAGCGCTCGGCGGTCGGTATTGGACTGAATATCGACATAGTTGGAAACCAGCGGGGCCATTTTGTAACAATTGGCGCCATTGCCGGTCAGCACGAGCTCGGTGAAGAAATGCTCCTTGCCCGGATAGGTGTAAAATACCTGCTGCATACCGATCGCCCCGCTTTTGGTCATCGTGATCACGTGCTTCGTGCCGCTCCCGAATGCATCGGTAATGGGTGTCGAAGAGTAAGTGCGGCCCGTAAAACCGGTGCTTTGATGCTCCTGATCGGAGTATGCGGTGGAGGTGGCTTCGCCGATGATTTTGTTATTATTGAAAAAAACCGTGTAATGCCCGTTGGCCAGATCGTACTCAATGCGGTTGTTGGCACCAAATGCAATGCTCTGAATGGCAGGCGCATTGGCGAGTGAAAAGGCGATTTTGTCGATATTCGGGCCGTAGCTGTTCGGATTGTCGAGCCGGATGCTGTTACTGCCTGCATTCAGGACGATGCTCACGGTAATGGCGGCCGGGGTCGACCAGCCGCCCGATGCTGGGCACGACACGCTGATCGCCGTGCCGCCATTGGGCGTCACATTGATCGTCCGCGGATCGCCGGTACTGTATGTGACCGTGAGGTTGTAAGTCCCTGTCGTCGCCACGCTTACCGGGATGACCACCGCCCCGTTACCAAGGTTCCCCACCTGGCTCCCGCCCGAGCAGCTTCCGCAACCCTGGATGTCGGCCCCGTTGGAAACCACGCCGCTTTCGGCCTCGAAACTCTGCGCCCAGGCATTTGCCTGCAAGAGCGTAAGCATACCTATACAAAGCGTTGTCCGACAAAGCGTTGCCCGACAAAGCGTTGCCAACCTGCGACGCATGCGCCGCACTGATAATATAGTATTCATATCAAGTGATTTTCAGGTTAATGTTAGATTTAAAAGGGGGCATCAATACCCGGCATTCTGCTTCAACGCCCCGCCCGATGCCTGGATCTCGCTTTGCGGGATCGGCTGCCAGTAATTTTTGTCCTGGAATTTCCGTCCTTCCAATGCGATGATCTTCACATATTCGATCGATCCGTCGGTCTTCTTTTCCGGCCGTACGCCATATGCGGGCACATTTTCGGTGATGTTGGCGATCTTCCAGCGGCGGACGTCGAAGAACCGGTGCTCCTCGAAAGCCAGCTCCACGCGTCGCTCGTTACGTATGCGCTCGCGCATGGCCGCCTGTGTGAGGCCCGCAGGTAAATCGGGCATTCCGGCGCGTTTGCGGATTTGGTTGATGGCACCGTAAACTGTCGCATCCGGCCCTGCCGCTTCATTGCGCGCTTCGGCGTAGTTCAGCAGGATTTCGCCGTAACGCAGGTATTTCCAGGGCTGGGTAGCTGTCTGGTTGGCGTTGCGGATCGGGTTTTGGTCATTAATAAATTTGTAAACATAATAACCCGTCTTGGTGGTGTTCCAGTTTTCGTTGCCGTCCTTGCTGTCCTGCCCGCCGGGTAGGAATGTCTCCACTTTGCGCTCTCGGTAAGCTGCGCCATTGTACAAAACGGTCATCGTCAGGCGCGGGTCACGGTTTTTGTAAGGCTCTTTCGGATTGTACCCCGACTTCGGATCGGTGATTTTAGTACCATCCATCATTTCATAATCGTCCACCAGGTTTTGCAGCGGCGTATTGCCCGCCCATCCGCCGTAGCCGTTCGGGCCGTTCACGAGTTCGAGGTTGGTATGCTCGTTGGTAGGCGAGTACAGGCGGATGAAAATATCTTCTGAAGTATGATTGGTGATAAAAAGCTTGCGGTAGTCATTATGCAGCGAGAATGCATTCTTGTCCATCACCACTTTCGCGGCGTCGGCGGCTTTCTGCCATTTGGCGGCGTCGTTCTGGCTGTTGTTATACAACGGGCTCGCCGCGTAAAGCAACAACCGCGCTTTCAATGCCAACGCCGCGTTTTCAGAGCCACGGCCGGGGACTACCGTCGAGCCGGCCAGACCGGCAGCGGCTGCATCCAGCTCGGTAATGGCGTAGGTAAGGCTTTCCTCGATGCTTTTACGCTGGTAAAGCTCGGTATAGTCCCGGTCTTCGAGCGAGTAAACCTTGTCCCCGATGATGGGAATGCCGCCGAAATTACGGATCAGGTCATGGTAACGATAGGCGCGGATGAAGCGCAACTCGGCTTTCAGGCGTTTTTTACCCGCTTCGCTCATGGGCACCTTATCAAGGTTGGCAAGTCCGTAGTTGCATTCGCGAATGCTCCGGTAGCCGCGCGTCCAGGTGTTGGAAATCCAGCCGGTGCGGTCAGCGGCGGCATTACCCTGCTGCACGAAATAGGTGTCGTTATCAAAATTACAGATCGACTCGTCGGTCACGGAGCTCATCCAGGCGTCCTCGAACCCGCGGCCGAAACCCGGTTTATCGCCTTCGGTCGATAGCTGCACGCCCACATAACGGCCTACCACATACGCATCGGCCAGCGCGGAGTCGGCGAAGATGGCCTGGTCGGAGATAATGTCGGTCGGGTTGGTGTCGAGGAACGCGTCGTCGCAGGCGGTAAGGCAGGCTGCGGCACCGGTGAGCAAGCTTAGTATCAGTTTATTCAATCTCATGTCTTTGTCAGTTTAGAATGTCACGTTCACGCCCACATTATAGATCTTCTGCTGGGGATAGAAGAACGCATTGCCATTATCCCCTTCCGGATCGAAATCCTTCACTTTCGTGAATGTGAGCAGGTTAAACCCATTGGTGTAGATCCGCAAGCCGCCCAGTCCTATCCTTGAAATAACCTTGGCAGGCACATTGTAGGCGAGCTCCACGTTTTTCAGGCGCAGGAAAGCGGTATTCTGAAACCAGAACGTGTTTTTATAACTCCCATTCACCCCTGTACCGGTCCGCGAATCGATGCGCGGCGAGTTGCCGTTGGGGTTGGTGGGGCTCCATGCATCTTCGGCACGGGATTGCATCACGCTGCTGAACTCGCCCGCTTCCACCACCACATATTGCGCTACACGCGCCTGGCCTTGGAGAAGGATATTCAGGCTGAGGTTTTTCCAGCCCCCGCCCAGGTTCACGCCATAGGTGATCTGCGGCACATTGCTGAACTCCGAGCGAATGCGGTCGGCGGCGTCCACCTTGCCGTCGCCATTGTAATCCTCATATTTGAGATCGCCCACGCCCGCGCCCGATACGTGCGGGTAAGCGTCGAGTTCCTGCTGGGTTTTGAACACGCCGATGGAGCGATACATGAGGTCGGCATTCGGATTGCCCAGGTCAGAGCCGAGCGGCATACCGGTAGCGCGCTGGTAATCGAGCGTGTTGAGGGCTTCGTCGATGAAAATCACCTCGCTTTTCGCAAATGCGAAGTTACCGCCGACGGTATAGTTGAAATTGTTGCGGCTTCCCGCGTACTGGATCTGCGTTTCCAGACCGCGGTTATGCACTTCGGCGATGTTCTCTTTCGGGATCTGCGCGCTGCTGATGCCCGTCAGCGCCGGAATACTCACATTGCGGCTGGCGAGAATGTTGGTGCGGTTCTCGTAAAACAGGTCGAGGTCGAAGGTCAGCTTTTTGAAGAGCGTCGAGTTGAGGCCCACATTGTATTTCTTGGCCACCTCCCAGGTAATGTTCGGGTTGGCGAGCAGGGAATACTGAATGAGCGGCACATTGTTGGCGTTGTTGCCCGTCGAGAATGCGCCATTGCGCACCTGGAAGTTATCGCGGAACTGGTTCGGGTTCACGCGGTCGTTGCCCAGCTCTCCGTACGAAGCCCTGATTTTGAGATCATTGACCGCATCGCCCGTCCGAAACCAGGGTTCCTGCGAAACGCGCCATCCCAATGAAATGCCCGGAAAAAATCCGTAGCGGTTGCCCGGAGGGAATACCGACGACCCATCGTAGCGCAGCTGAATTTCAGCCAGGTAGCGGCCCAGATAGTTGTAGTTCAACCGCCCGAACACATTCCGGCGCGAGGTGCGGTAGCTGCTGCCGCTGTTGCCGAAATCGACCGGCTGTGCACCGCCCTGGCTCAGGTCGGGCAGTTGGGTAGTGATAAAATTGTTACGCGACGCGCTGAAAAACTCCTGCGTCTCGCGGCTTTGCTCGTAGGCGATAAAAGACGAGAATGCGTGGTCGCCGAAGTTTTTGACATAATTCAATTTGATATTCCCCGTCAGCAATGCCCGGTTCGTCTGGCTCTCGTACATCTGCGCCTGCGCCGGGCCGCCGAGTACGGTGCTGTATTGCTGGGTGGTTTTGTTGTATTGATAAACGATCCAGTTGGTTTTCATTTCCTTGGTGAATGCAAAACTCTGGTCGGCCGAGAAGAAGCCGTCGAGCGACAAACCATCGATCGGTAACTGGTAACTTGCCCTTAAAATACCATTTGAAACCGTCGTAGGGCTTTTGTTGGTGCCTGCCAGCGTCGCCATCGCGATCGGATTTTTGCCCTGTTCTACGCCCGCGCCCAGTTTGCCGTCGGGGTAGTAGGCAGGCAAGGTCGGATAAGTTCTGTATAAAAATTCAAACACATTACTAGCTCCGAAACCGGCGATGTAGCTGCGGTTTTCGCGCCGGGTTGCCAGCTGAATGCCGAAGCTCAGTTTATCATTTACATTGACATTCACATTCGAACGCACGCTGTACTGGCGGTATTTATTCACCCCCTCGCGGTACAGGCCATCCTGGTACAAGGTCCCTGCCGACACGAAGTAGTTGATCTTCTCGGTACCGCCCGAAACGGAGAGGTTGTGCTGGTTCTGTAATGCAACCGGCTTCATCAATTCCTTCACCCAGTTGGTATTAGGGTAATTGATGGGGTCGGAACCGTCGCGGAACTTCTGGATCTCGGCATCGGTGTACCGCTGGTTCATCCCGCCCGACGGGTTGCGGTAATAGTCGATCGTATTCAGGATTCCCGCATACGTAGGCGCGTCCACGAACTTCGGCAGGCGCGTAGGCTGCACGAAGCCCTGGTTGAAGGAATAATCGAAGCGCGGCTTTCCAGCCAAACCTTTTTTAGTGGTAATCAAAATAACCCCATTCGCTGCCTGCGCACCATAAATGGCTGCGGAAGCGTCTTTCAGCACCGAAATACTTTCAATATCGTTCGGGTTCAGGCGGTCGAGCCCCCCTATTGCATTGGCGATGCCGTCGATCACGACCAGCGGGTTGCTGTTGCCGGTCGTCGCGCGGCCGCGGATCAGTATGTTCGAACCATCCGAACCCGGCTCGCCCGACCGGTTGTTGGCGATCAGTCCGGGCAGGCGGCCTGCAAATGAGTTGGAGACGTTCGCCTGCGGGCTGCGGGTGATTTCAGAACCCTGCACGGTCGCTACCGAGCCCGTAATATTCTTTTTTGACTGCGTACCATATCCCACCACCACCACCTCTTCCAGCGACTTTGAATCCACTTTCAATGTCACATCCACGACCGTCTGCGCGCCCACCGTCACTTCCTGCGACAGGTAGCCGACAAACGAAAATATCAGCACAGGCGGTTCGGGCGTCGCTACGCCCGCGGCGGATTGATGGTCGGGAATATCCAGTGCGTACGTGCCTTCTTCATTGGTTACCGTGCCGCGCTGCGTGCCTTTCAGGACCACGCTCACACCCGGGAGCTTGTCGCCTTTATCGTCGACGACCGTACCTGTGAGCCGGATTTCGGCCACGTTCGCCTCAGCCATCGTGCGGGCGGCGCCGGGCATGAGCGGATCTTCCGAAAACGACACTTTGCGGCTGCGTTTGAGGATAATCTGTCCGTCGCCGGGTTGGTAGTCGATCTGCAAAGGTGCCAGGAGCCGGTCGAGCACGGCCGAGAGCTTTTCGTTACTTGCATTGATGCTCACTTTGGTACGCACGGGGATAATGCTGCGGCTGTACGCGAAACGCACGCCGGCC
>CBIHPQ010000261.1:0-9923 GCA_966211825.1 uncultured Dyadobacter sp.
CGCAGGTCCGGCAGGCCCTGCTGGGCCCTGGGCTCCCGCAGGGCCTGCCGGACCTGCATCTCCCTGCTTTCCTTCGCAGCTCACGAGGGCTATCATCAGCGCAACACAGGCAAATAGTAATAATCTTTTGAACATAACTGTTAAAGTTTAGAAAGTGATTAATAAGAAACTGTACGAGCCAATACGCAGTCAAATTCCGTTCTGACGAAGCCAGAGGCCATTAACGCATAAATTATATAAAAAAAACAACTATTCCTTTCGGGTATCCAAAGAATCGATTTGGGCTTCCAGTGTACGGTAACTCTCCAACTCACGAAGCATTGCCACATTGCCATCAGGGAGCTTCATCTCCACCGACCAGTTCATTGAGGCAGCCAGTTGGAAGATCATCAGCTGTACCTGATTGCCTGCTATGCGCGGCAAATCACTTTCCATGGCCTTGTCGTTCATCGTTTGCTTGGCCTCATTCAGAATAGCGGTATAATCGTCGCTGTGGAAGCGGTTCAGCCAGCCTTGCTCAATGTCGTAGAACTTGTAATCGGTATCGATCGAAAGGATTTCAGGGGCGGGGAAGAAATCGATAACCAGCTTGCGCTCGCCATCGGGACGGTGAAATTTCATTTTACCAAAATCATAGCCCACCAATACTTTGGCTTTGGCGATGATCAGGGCTTTCTTTTTGTCGTTGATCAGGTTCCAGATGTTCTTGTCATTCTGGTAATTGTAGATTTCGGTAAAATAGCCTTCGGCCATTACCACTTTAAAAACCTTCTCGATCCGCTCGATCAGGACGGATGCCTCCTGGGTAGATACAAATTTTTTCGACTTCCTGTTCTGCAACCAGGTATTGAGCGCAGCACCGGCCAGGCCACCGGCAACAAGGGTAATGATCAAAAAAAATAGTGTAGAGGAATCCATATCTCTATTTTTGTACTGATTAAAATTCAAATAAAAACGGCACAATGCCAAATAGCCCGCAGAAATATCTGGTAACCGTGGCAGGCCCCACGGCCGTCGGGAAAACCGCATTGTCGATCAGGCTCGCCCGCGACCTCGGTACTGAAATCATATCCGCCGACTCACGCCAGTTTTTTCGCGAACTGAGCATCGGCACGGCAAAACCTACGCCCGAAGAACTGATGCAGGCAAAGCACCATTTCGTCGACTCCCACTCCATTTCGGAAGTATATAGTGCAGGGGATTTCGAACGCGACGCATTGCTGCTGCTCGACGACCTGTTCCAAAAACATGATATTGTAGTGATGACAGGCGGTTCCGGCTTTTATGTGAAAGCTGTGCTGGAAGGCCTCGACGACCTGCCCGCCCCTCTTCCCGGACTGCGCGAATCGCTGATGCAAAAACTGAACGACAACGGACTTCCCTCGTTGCAGGAAGAAATTCGACGCATCGATCCTGGTTTTGCCGCAACTACGGAAATAGCCAACCCGCAGCGCGTTGTAAGGGCGCTGGAAGTGTTTCATACCTCCGGAACGCCCATTAGCCAGCTCAAGATAAAGAACACCCGCAGCAGGCCGTTTCGGGCCGTTAATGTCGCATTGGACCGCGATCGTGCAGAGCTATACCAGAGAATCGATCAACGCATGGAAACCATGCTGCAAGAAGGGCTCGTAGAAGAAGCGAAAAGCGTGATCGCATACAGAGATCACCATGCGCTCAAAACAGTGGGATACCGCGAAGTTTACAGCTACCTCGACGGCGAATATGATGAAAAGGAAATGGTGCGGCTCTTAAAACAGAACTCGCGCCGTTACGCGAAGCGTCAACTTACGTGGTTCAGGCATCAGGGGAATTTCGAATGGTTTCATCCCGAAGAATACGGGCGTATCCTGGAATATGTGCGGGAGCAAACCGGATTGCAGTAAAAGCATTTGACGGAGCATCGGCCCCGTCAAATGAAACGGATATTAGTCTTCGAGTTCGCGGTAGGCCAGAATACCTCCCAGTACATTACGTACATTCGAGAAGCCCTGCGATTCGAGGTAACGGGCAGCTTTGCCGCTACGCGCGCCTGAACGGCAGTGAATGATGATTTCTTCGTCTTTCAGAGCTTCAAGCTCATCAAGGTGATCCGGTAGCTCGCCAAGCGGGATCAATATTGCGCCGAGGTTGTCCTCTTCGTATTCATGTTCTTCGCGAACGTCATAAAAGTGCAAATCTTCGCCCTTTTCAAGACGTTCTTTCAATTCTTCAACGGTAATATCCATATTTTAAAAATTTGTGACGATTGAGTCTATTTAGAGATTAACATTTTTTGTACAAAAGAACGTTTCCCGTCGGTGGCTTTAAAAATATAAATGCCCTGGTTCAAATGATCAACCGGCGCGGCTTGCTGATCACGCCCGGGTTCCAAAGAATGCACCAGATTGCCGGCCGTACTGTAAACTTCGATCTTTCTGAGAGACTTGTTGTTCCAGCGCACTTCACCTTTGGCCGGGTTGGGGTAAAAAATAGCATTGGTATTGTCAACCGGTTCACTGCCCGTGATCACCCCTTGCGCCTTCTTGCCAAGATACGGACGGATCATAATCGAGCCTTTCAGCGATGTTTCCTTCGCCCATTCGGTTCCCAGATTGTAGTACACCGCATTTCTGCCTAAAAAAGAATTACGGTCGAAGCCTACGGTTACCGGCTGGTCGTTGATCTGCAACCAACCCACATAAAAGGTATCGGGCACCGCTACGGGACTCACGAATGCGTAATCGACAAAACCGTCACGCACGGCCGGGTAACGTACTGCTACGGAACGCTGGGCAATCACCTGGTCGGGCTTGCCGCCTTTGTTACCATAAATCTGGATGGTAAACCCTTGTCCTGAAATGTCTTTATTGAAGGAAACCATCGACATTCGTATTCCCCCGATTGTATCAGCTTTGGCAAGTACATATTGCACAACCACTCGACCGAGTTTCTGGTTTACCTGAACGCCATATTCGGCACTGCCGTCGTCGTAAGCGAAATAGTCTGTTAATGCTGCCCTTGCAGTGATGGTGTCGTTTGTTTTAAGGTTGGCACCGGGAATGGTGTCGGTGGTCGCGATGAAGAACTTGCTGATCAAATGGAGGCTGTCGAGCTGCGCAGCTGCATTAATGGGTGCAACCTTAACTCGCAGTGCCTGCGATTTCAATGCGTCGACGTAGATAGATCGCTGCACATTGCGTGCAAACTCGGTCCCGCGCTGAGCGTCCGTGATTGTGAATGTGCTCGTGAGAATGTTGAAGTTGTTGAAATGATTGACAATATCGGTCTTCACGGAGTCGGCGGTCGCGCCGGCCGGATTAACGCGGTACTGCCGCAAAGGCATCGCGGTATATTTTTTCAGGAGGTTGGAGACGGGCTTCCGCATGGCCACGTCAAACAAATAGGGCTGCTTAACCGACCTTTTTGTATTTAAATACACATAATCCACATGCCAGGTATCGTAGGGCCCGGAACTCCTCCCATAGGACCTGAACCGGAACTGGAATGCATCGTGCAGGTAACTGGTATCCTTAATAGCAATGAATTGCTGATGAAACAGCGTGTCGACCTGATAGCCCACCTGCTTCCATACCGGCAGCCATTCTTTTGTTTTACTATAAAATTCCAAACTCAGGAAATCGCTGGAATCGGGCAATTCGCCCAGCCCTTTCGCGGCCCAGTAGAAACTCAGGTAAACCGAATCTCCCGCTACCCTGCCGGCCAGGTTTAATGGCTGCGAAGTAAGCGTATCCGTGTAGCCCTGCGTCAGCGGATTCACCAGGTTGTAAGGGACACCATTGGCATTCAAGCCGTCGAATGTAGCTACATTGACAGACGGGTGCGAGCTAGTGAGTGTGTTATTGATATAAACCCCGCTTCCCGGCAACCAGTATTTGTTATTTGGTGCGAGGGTTTTGGTAGTAGAAAAATCATCAAAAAAAGGTAGCGTCAACGAAGCCTGCGTACGGAGGTTTTGTGTTTCTGACTCATCATCGGCCACGCTATACCTGGCCTGATCGATCGGCACGATGCGCAATTGCGCACGCACGGCCTGGCTTTGCACCATGGCCAGCACACAAACCCAAATAAAAATCCTGTGTGTGAAGAATTTTTTACTGCTCCGGTTGATTCTCATTATCCGTCGATTCAGGCGCCTGCGGAGTGACCCACAAGTCGATTACGTCCCCTATTCTTACCTTATTGCCCGCGTCGGGGTTCTGCCGCACGATCGAGCCCGGCGCCTGGCCTTCCTCGGCAGGCACTTCCATTTGTTGTCCGACTTTCAGGCCTGCTCCCACGATCGCTATTTTCGCTTCGTCCAAAGGCATTCCAATCACGGACGGCGCTTCAAACTGCGCGGTACCCAATCCCTCCCCAAGTTCGAGATCGATTTTGGTCCCTTTTGCGATGGGCTGGCCCGGCAGGATTTCTTTGCCATTATACAACTGCCTCAAAACCGCGTTCTGCGCCATATCCGGAACATAGGAGATATTTCCTTCCTCCAAACCGACGCTTTTCAGCAGCATTTGGGCGCTGCGGTGCGTCATGTCCGTCAGTTTCGGCATTTTGATCAGCGGCGCGGTGCGTGAGACGACGGTAACATAAATTTTCCGTCCTTCCTTCACCTTCGAGCCCGGCAGTGGATACTGTGAAATAATGGTCAACGCCGGTACATTGGTCACAAAAGTACAGTCAACCTCGTAGCGTAGGTCACGATCGCCAAGGAAGTCTTCGAGCCCCTCCACACTTTTCTTTTTCAGGTCGGGCACGGTAATAGCCTCACCGTGATTGGTTGTGAAAGGAAGGTAGACGAAGAAAAACCCCAGAAAAAGGACCAAAAGCAGCGAGACAATGATTCCGATGTGAATGAAAAGATCAGTTCTGGACTGTGTACTTATTTTGGCCATGAAAGTATTTGATGCGCTTTGGTATTATAAACGGGTAAAAATAAACGTAATATTCCAAGATGCAAATATGCTAAACCGCATAAGAACCGAGAATTCTCTTGATGTATTTACCTAAAATATCAAATTCCAGGTTAACCGTGTCCCCGGCTCTTAACGAATGGAAATTGGTAAAGTTATAGGTGTACGGGATAATAGCGACGCGAAATGCATTTTCGCCGGAGTTGAAAACCGTGAGGCTCACGCCATTAATGCAAATAGAGCCTTTTTCAACGGTGATATTGCCGGTAGAAGCGTCATACTCGAAATCGAAAAGCCAGCTTCCGTCGCGCTCCTGTACCTGCGTGCACCGGGCGGTCTGGTCCACGTGCCCCTGCACGATATGCCCGTCGAAACGGCCGTTTGCCGGCATACAGCGTTCCAGATTTACTTTGCTTCCCGCGGTGAGGTCGCCCAGGTTGGTTTTTAAAAGGGTTTCCTCGATGGCCGTCACCTTGTATTCTTCGCCTTCAACGGCCACCACCGTCAGGCAAACACCATTGTGGCTGATACTCTGATCTATTTTGAACTCTCTGGCAAGGGCCGATTGGAATGTGAAGGTCTTGTTGGTACCCTCCGTTTCGACATTTACCACTTCTGCGACTGATTCGACTATTCCTGTAAACATTCTGATGTGGGATTTAAAATGCAAAGTTACAATTTCTCAACCGCTCTCCCACTCCGTAAAATTCCCGTATCAGGCATTATTCGTGTCCAACTGCTTTTCAATTAGGCATTCTTTGCGAACTTTGCGGGAAATCACCGCCAAGAATTCCCGGCAAGGTGCTTGTAATCCAAATCTGTTAATGAAAAAAGTCCTATTTATTGATCGCGACGGCACGATCATCGTTGAGCCCCCAACCGATTTTCAGGTTGATTCCCTGGAAAAACTGGAATTTCTGCCCAAAGCCATTTCGGCATTGCGCAAAATAGCGGATGAAACCGATTATGAACTGGTCATGGTAACCAACCAGGACGGACTCGGCACCGACTCTTTTCCAGAAGACACTTTCTGGCCTGCCCAGAACAAAATGATCAAAACCCTGGAAGGCGAAGACATTCATTTCACCGAAGTGCATATCGACCGCAGCTTTCCGGAAGACAACCTTCCTACCCGCAAACCGGGAATCGGAATGCTGACTTCCTATTTTTCCAATGAATACGATCTGGCCAACAGCTACGTCATCGGCGACCGCCTTACCGACGTCCAGCTTGCTGTAAATCTCGGCGCCAAAGCGATCCTTTTCCGCTCCGAACTGCCGGCAGAAGGCATTACCGGGCAGCTGAATGCAACTACGGCGTTGGTTTCCAGCGACTGGGATGCGATTTACGAGCATTTGAAACTCCCTTCCCGCAAAGCTTTTGTGGAAAGAAATACCAAAGAAACACAGATCAAAGTCGACTTGAACCTTGACGGCAGCGGCCGCTCCGACATACATACCGGCCTTGGCTTTTTCGATCACATGCTCGACCAACTCGCCCGCCATTCCGGTGCCGATTTGTCGATCCACGTGGAAGGCGACCTGCATATCGATGAGCACCACACGATCGAAGATACGGCCCTTGCATTGGGTGAGGCCTACCGCCAGGCAATCGGCGACAAGCGCGGAATCAGCCGCTATGGCTTCCTGCTGCCTATGGACGAAGCATTGGCACAGGTAGCGATCGATTTCTCCGGCCGCCCGTGGATCGTTTGGGATGCGGAATTTAAAAGAGAGAAGATCGGGGAAATGCCGACGGAGATGTTTTTTCACTTCTTCAAGTCGTTCTCGGACACTTCGCTTTCCAACCTGAACATCAAAGTAGAGGGCGATAACGAGCACCACAAGATCGAATCGATTTTCAAGGCATTTGCCAAGGCGATCAAAATGGCTGTGAAACGCGACCTTAAAGCGCTGGATTTCATGCCGTCGACGAAAGGAGTACTTTAATTTTTCGTGACAGCGAGCCGATGTAGCATTTTTTAGCTATTTTTGCGCATCTTACATTGCATTATAATCGAGTACAACTATGATGATGACCGTTATTATGATTGCCTTTTATGTGGTTCTCCTAAGCTCCGCGTTCCTGGTTGGGCGTTGGTTGGAGAACAATGAAAAGCAATGGAAGACGAATAAGTAAGGGTTGTTGATACGACCCTTTTTTATTTGCCCGGCTTGAATATTTAACAGAAAATTCATTTCAAAGCCACACTAAAAAGTGACCCGCTGAACGTTTTAGAGGCGTTCGGTGTTACCTTGGTTCTTAAAAAACTGTTTTTTTCCGTGTTCAGAACACTTTGCCTCATACTACTTACGGCCTTCCTCATCTGCAAAGCCACAGATGTTGCTAGCTTGCTGCTGGCCAAGGAAAAGGCATCTGTGGTTTGTGATACAGGAACCTGTGACAACGAAGAAAAAACAGAGGTCGAGAAATTGAACGACGACCAGCTACTGATTTCACATAGCGTACATTTTGACCGCTCAGTCACCTTAATACCGGTCAAAAGCTCATTCTTCTACACCGCGAATTTCGATAACGAAATTTATCGCAACCTTCTATCTCCGCCTCCGGAGCTCATCTGATTTCATTGATCCCAACTCATTCGAGTACGTTGCCGTCGTAACACGATGCGGTATTTCCGTGTCTCTGCGCGGATAACTTCCTATTATTTATTCCATCATTCTAATCAAGAAATCATGATCAGGGCTTATAACCAGTTATTTGAAAACAATAAAAAGTGGGCGGAAGAAACAACGAAGGCAAACCCGGAGTTTTTCTCTGATCTCGCACAAGGGCAGGCTCCGAAATTTCTCTGGATCGGCTGCTCCGACAGCCGCGTTCCCGCAAACCAGCTTACCGGTACCAAGCCCGGTGACATTTTCGTACACCGTAACATCGCTAACATGGTGATCCACACGGACATCAGCATGCTGAGCGTACTCGATTACTCCGTAAACGTGTTGGGAGTAGAGCACATTCTCGTGTGCGGGCATTACGGCTGCGGCGGGGTGATCACAGCGATGGGCAACAAACAGGTAGGCCTTATCGACAACTGGCTACGTCATATCAAAGACGTGTACCGCCTGCACGCACAGGAACTGAACCAGATCGAAGACCCGAAACTCCGGGCCGACCGCTTCGTGGAGATCAATGTTCAGGAGCAGGTGCGCGACCTTGCCAAGACGACCATCGTACAAACGGCATGGGCGAATGGCAAAAAACTGCAATTGCATGGTGTCGTGTACGATATCAGCAATGGTATCCTGAAAGACATGGACGTGACAATCGATGCGAGCAACTTCGCCGACGATGTGTACCGTCTTGAGATACCCTATCTTGTCTGATTAGCGGTTTTGCACTCCGAGTAGTCCAATTAATGATCCTTATTGAATCAATCGTATGTCATTGAATAAAAGTTTGTTCGCCAATATTAAATACGATTTACCTGCCGGGCTTGTCGTATCCCTGGTAGCGCTGCCGTTATGCCTCGGTATCGCGCTAGCCTCGACCGGGCGCTCCGATCTTCTTTTTTCGGGTATTATTGCCGGTATCGTAGGTGGAATCGTAGTAGGTTCGCTGAGCGGCTCCTCCCTGGGTGTGGCAGGTCCGGCAGCGGGTCTGGTTGTGATTGTACTCAATGCGCTCGATACGCTGGGCAGCTTTGAGGCGTTTTTGCTTGCTGTTGTGCTTGCCGGGGTATTACAAATCATCGCCGGTCTGCTCAAAGCGGGTATTATCGGCTACTATTTCCCTTCCTCGGTGATCAAGGGAATGCTGGCAGCCATTGGTATCACGCTCATTCTGAAAGAAATACCGCATGCATTCGGCTACGATGCCGACTTCATGGGTGACGAGGCCTTTGCCCAGAAAGATGGCCGTAACACGTTCACGGAGGTTTACTATTCGCTGCGGTACAACAGCACCGGCGCGATCATCATTTCGATCGTTTCGCTGGCATTGCTGATCCTGTTCGATAAGCCTTTCATGAAGAAAATACAGCTGTTCCGGTACATTCCGGGCGCACTTTTCGTAGTGCTTTCCGGCGTTATCCTGAACATTATTTTCGGGTCAGTAGCACCTGAGTGGGTACTCGCGGGCGAGCATATGGTGCAGCTTCCGGTTGCTTCCAATGCGTCGGAGTTTTTCAGTTTTTTCAAAACACCTGATTTCTCCGCATTCAGCAGGCCCGAAGTTTACACGGTTGCATTGACGCTGGCCATCGTCGCGAGCCTTGAAACCTTGCTTTCGGTGGAAGCGACCGACCGCCTCGATCCGTTCAAACGGAGCACGCCCACCAATCGCGAGCTGTTGGCACAAGGCGCAGGTAACATGATTTCCGGCCTCATCGGCGGATTGCCCATTACGCAGGTAATCGTGCGCAGCTCTGCCAATATCGATTCGGGTGGCCGCACCAGAATGAGTACCATCATCCACGGCACCATTCTGCTTATTTCGGCAGTATTTATTGCTCAATACCTCAACTACATCCCGCTCGCATCGCTGGCAGCGATCCTGTTGATGGTGGGTTACAAACTGTCCAAATTCTCGCTGTATAAAGGAATGTACAAGCTGGGCCTCGAACAGTTTATCCCGTTCGTAGTGACGATCATTGCCATTCTCAGCACCGATTTGCTGAAAGGCATCGGTATAGGAATGGTGGTCGCGATCTATTTTATCCTGAGGAAGAACTACAAGCATTCTTACCATTATATCAAAGAGGAGCATCGCAACGGCGAGGTGATCACGCTTTTGCTCTCGGAGGAGGTAACTTTCCTCAACAAGGGAAGCATCAGCGCTACGCTGGACAACCTGCCCGACGGCTCTAAGGTGGTGATCGACGGCAGCAAGTCGATGAACATCGATTACGATGTGCTCGAAATCATCCAGGATTTCAGAAAGCACCAGGCGCCATTACGCGATATTACCGTGGAGACACGGGGAATCGGCGAGGTGGAAGCCGTGGGAGCACATTAAGGATCCCATACAAAATGAAGGCCCGCCTCCAATGGAAGCGGGCCT
>CBIHPQ010000262.1:0-9917 GCA_966211825.1 uncultured Dyadobacter sp.
CGCCACCACGATCACCACGGTAAGCAGCGCCCGCGGGAAATTGCGGATATAGTGGTGTCTATATACCAATACCCCGATTTTGCCGATCAGATTCGGATGCGCGAGGAGGTAGGCGTCCGTAACACTGAGTACCAGCAGCAACAGCAGGCTGCTCCATTTACGATTCATTTGTTTTAATGACGGTTTTTGAGTTGGCTTACACCTACATATTACCTGCATTACCGCTTTTAAATTCCCGGTAATGCTGAATTATAAAATGGATTTTTTCGCCTTCCGGCCATTCGTCGGGTATCCAGTTGATTTTCAGCCCATCCTTCTCCATTTTCCTGAAAAAAGTCATCTGCCGCTTGGCGAACCGGTGAATTTCGGTTTCGAGCTTCACATGCATTTCCTCGAACGTGATGAAGCCCGTGAGGTAGAGGGTTACATATTTGTATTCCAAACCATAATAGATTAATGACTCAGGCGTAATTCCCTGGTTCAAAAGGTTTTGTACCTCTTCTATTAAACCTTGCTTCAACCTGCCGGAGAGTCTCCGGCTGATACGCTCCCGTCGTGTTTCGACTGCTGGCGACAAGCCGAATATAGCAGCCTGATAGGCATTGGTACCAGAACCGAAATCGATTTCAGTTTCCGGATGTTCATTCAAAAATGCAGCTATTTCCAATGCGCGGATCAACCTTTTGCGTGTGGAAACGTCCGCTAATGCATGATAGCGCGAATTGGTATCGTGAAATTTCGCCAGAAGCTGTTCATTCGTAAGCGCTTCCAGTGTGGCCCTGAGCGTTTCGTTGACCGGCACCGTGTCTTGCGCATGGCCTTTCAGTAATGCATATATATAGAACCCCGTTCCACCGCAAACGATAGGAGTGTGACCGGCGGCAAGTACTTTCCGGTACGAATCCGCGAAATCGTGCTGGAAATCGTTGACATTATATTGTCCGCCTGCATCGCGGATATTAATCAGGTGGTAGGGGATACCGGCCCCATTCACGACGTATTCGTCCAGGTCTTTGCCGGTACCAATGTCCATCTGGCGGTATACCTGGCGCGAATCGGCGCTGATGATCTCGCCACCGGTCTCGTACGCGACACGTGTGGCGAGGCGCGTTTTGCCCGAGGCTGTGGGCCCCAGGATAACCAGTAATGGCATGTCAGCGCTCATTAGTTTCAGCGGGTTTAATGTCCTTCACGTATTTGATACTGCCCAAGTTGTACACTGTTAGATATTCAATCGGTGATTGTTCCGGCGAACCGACTGCTCTATGCGGGTTTCGTGTGCGAAGCATAGTCGATACGTCCACATACGCCTCCCGCGGGGGCATATTTCCTCTTGCTTCGAATCCAAGCCGACGGTAGCTCCGGCCGTCCGACCATTCGAGATCGGCATAGGTCATGATATCGTCCGGTGATTTTTCGCGGATGAATGCATTCAGCAACTTATCCAGCGCTCCGACGACGTTGGTGTCGGTTACACTAGCAAACCGGATCAGCTCGTGCGACCGGAATGGTGCGCCCTCATGTTCAAAAATGCGTGCATTGCTGAAAGTAGCCACGGCAACGAGCAATTCTTCTGCCGACTGGTTGAAAACGAAACCCGCCGGTAAAACACGATAATAGCGTTTTGGTAAAAAGAGGCCGTACCGGAATTTCGACATAGTGCTTCCATTCAAATGATTAGCTTCCAGAAACTCCGTTGTCGTAGCATTGTCGACCCTGCGTGCGAGCGTCAGGCGTGCGGGGATTTTGGCTGATCTGCCCAGCATTGCCGACAACCTCGATTGTACAATGGATTTTTTAGCCAGCCAATAATCTTCCCAAAGCACAATGGCGGAGAGCCCCTCGCTACGGGAAGTTTCCAGCCGTTGGCTTACCTGGTTTAACAGTTCGTCCTGATCGGCTGTTTGCCAGATATTCATTTCAACGGGTATCACCTTCATGACTACCCGATCCTCACCCGTTATTTCCAGGACCGGCAATACGAAACCAGGCTCGTTGACTGCATTGCATTCAAACTTGATGGAAGCCAGCCAGTTGCAAAGTTGTTCTGAAAATGATTGCGTTTCTGCCAATGGGAAGCGGGTGATTGAGCGGGTAAGTTAATGCGGGATTCCCTCACAACAAAAAAACGCGCCGTAGTGGCGCGTTTAGGTCTGAAATGCTTTGCGGACGCTTACTTGCCGCCCAGCCCGAATATTAAACCGACATTGACTCCCCCAAATTTGGAAGTGGATTCAAAGTCGATGTTGTCGACATTACCGGTTTCGGAGCTGTGGTTTTTGTTCCCAAATACGAAATGGTAAATACCCTCTACCTGAATACCCAGGTTTCCGAATGCGAACACGATACCAGCCCTGGGAGCAGCACCGAAGTTGCTTCGTTTGGACGATTCCAGAATGGTTTCCCCGTTCCATTTCGCTTTGTATTTCGAGAAATAGACACCTGCATCACCCCCGACATAAGGACGAATAGCTCCTTTGGTAAAAAAGTAATCGAGTGTACCGGTTACGGGGGTAAGGGTTCCTGTGCTGCTGAGCGTCTGGCCGGCTACGGTGTAATCGCTTCCATCGGCGTAGATCTTACCTGCTACCCCTATCGCGAACTGCGGCGAAGCGAATACGCGCAGGTTCACCCCTCCACCTGCTACTGTCTTGGAATCTTCCACGTTGGATTTGGCGATTCCACCCTGCAATCCCAGCGAGAATTGCGCAAAACTTGCTGACGTTGCCGTTACAATAAGTGCGAAGACTGCCAGCGATAGGATTAGTTTCTTTTTCATGTTGATGTATGGATTTTGGTTAATAGTTGTCAAACTATGCATCCATAATCAGTCCAACACGGAAAAATTGCATTGCCGGGTAATTATTAAGTTGTCATACAATCCATTATAGTAACAATTTATATTTATTGTACTATTTCAAACGGGTTGTTTCTGTGCAAAATATTCCTCATCCTGACGGGCTGCCTCCCAACCGATCAATGCTTTTTTGCGCAGGCTGCCCCATCGGTATTCGCCCAGGACGCCTTCTTTGCGGATCACGCGGTGGCAGGGGATAATGTAGGCGATGGGGTTATCACCCACGGCTGAGCCCACAGCCCGGACGGCTTTCGGGTGGCCGATGCGCTCGGCGATCTGTTGGTAGGTGGTAACCGCGCCTTGCGGGATACTGAGTAATGCTTCCCATACTTTCAGCTGGAAATTGGTGCCCTGCACGAGTAGGGGGAGCTTTTCGAGCGATTGCGCTGCCGGGCTGAAAATGCGCTGGATATAACCTTCCGTCAGTTGCTGATCGGGACGGATGGTGGCGTAATGCCACTTGCGCGCCAGTTCGATGAGCTGAAAGTCGCGGGTAGCGTCGTCCACAAATGCCATGGCGCAAATGCCCCGATCGGTAGCGGCGATGAAACAATCGCCGAATGGTGTCTTATGAAATCCGTAACTGATTACGAGTCCCTTACCTGCACTTTTGAACTCTTGCGGCGTAACGCCCTCGATCGAAATGAAATGGTCGTACACGCGGCTCTGGCTCGATAGCCCGGCCGATTCGGCGAGTTCGGAGAGGTTGGTCGATTCCCTGATCTTGTCTTTCAGGTAACCTGCCGTAATGTATTGCAGGAAGCGCTTCGGACTGACGCCGGCCCATTCCGAAAACAGGCGCTGGAAGTGGAACTGACTGATACTGACCTCGTCGGCAACCTCGGTGAGCGTTGGCTGGTCTTTCGCATTCGCCACGATGAATTCGATGGCCTTGGCGATTTTGTCGTAGTTATAAGCTTGCTGGTCCATTGGATTTTTTAATTTGTTGATACAAATTTGGCCTGTGCGCGCCGGGTAGCCAACCCGAAAGTTGCGGAAGTATCTGCGCCAGTCACGAAGCCGTTCTGGCACTGTTTATGCACGGCGGTTTATATTCGCATCCAATTCACACTCAACATTACCACGTTCTGTACAGCCATGAAATTACTTTTTGTAACCTTCATTATCCTACTCATTGCCCACGGGGCCTATTCCCAGAACTTCAAAGCCGACCTGCGCAAGTTGAACGGACAGATAGAAGCGGCCTATAAAAGCAAGAAACTTACACCCAACGAATACGCGAAACTGAAACGCGAACGGGAGGTGATCCAGCTGTCGATCGACAAGGCGCTGGCAGACGACATCCTGACACCCGACGAGAAGAACAAGATCCATTCAAAAATTGTCCGTTCGCGGAAGAGGCTGGCGAAATATAAGACAAACAGGGAGATCTATTAAAAAAATGGCTCCTGCATTATGTTGCGGGAGCCATGAGAAATGTCGGTAGGGATGGATCAATATTCTTTTTTGCCATCCTTTTTGGCCTTTTTATCGGCTCTTTTTTCTTTCAGGGATTTCGTAGCCTCTTTTTTGTCGCTCCCTTTGTCCAGGTTTTTTCCTTTGGCCATGACTATTGAATTTTAGAGTTGTGTAATCCTTCAAATAACAGCAATAACCTGCGCATTTGTATCCCCGCACCCGGAAAATTATTGCTTTTGGGTGATCCTGTCCATGATCAGGTTCGCCCGCGCGCCGGTATCGCCGCTGCTGGGACTCTTGCCTTCGCCGCGAAGCTCCCGCACGATCGATTCGATCAATGGCTTCTGTACGTGCTGAGGATAAGGGACATGGAAAACCTCGATCCCCTCCGAAGTTTCAACGTGAATGTCGAATTTTTCGAAAAATGAAAAGGTAATGCGGCCTTTGGAGCCAATAATCTGCGTTTCATCCTCGCGCTGGTCCTGGTCGACGGTATAACACCAGCTTCCTTTGCCCAATATGCCCGATTCGAATTCAAAATTGGCGACTACAATGTCGTCCGCCTCGTACAGGCCCGCCTGGTTGCGGGCAATGCCCGACGCGTAACGGATAGGCCCAAAAATGAATTCCAGCAGGTCGAACTGGTGGGAAGCGAGGTCGTGAAAATGCCCGCCCCCGGAAATTTCAGGTTTTACACGCCAGCGCGGCTTTGGATCGGGCCCAACCTCTTCGTCGTAAGGCTGCCATTGGAGGCAAATATCTATAAAACGGATGTCGCCGATCACCTTTTTGTCGATCAGTTCCTTTACTTTCAGGAAGTAATCCAATGCACGACGGTAATAAGCCACGAACACCGGTACGCCAGTACGTTTGCTTTCGGCATTGATACGGTCGCATTCGGCAGCGGTACGGGCCATGGGTTTTTCAATGTAAACCGGCTTTCCAGCCTGCATTGCCTTGAAAGCGAGGCTTTCGTGGGCATCGGGCGGTGTGGCGATGTAGATCGCATTGACGTCGGGATCGTGAATGAGCGCTTCGGCGTCGTCGAACCATTTGGGAACACCGTGGCGCTCGGCATAATCTTTCGCCAGGGCGCCGTCGCGACGCATTACCGCCACGAGCGACGAGTTGGGTACTTTGTTGAACGCAGGGCCGCTTTTGACTTCGGTCACATTGCCGCAACCAATAATACCCCATTTTATCTGATCCATCGGACAGGTTTTAGGTTTTGAACTAATCAACCTGCATAATAATTATTTATAAACAGAAATCTACTTTAAAACAGACAGCAACATTTTCAAACGGTACGCATGGAATTACAACCGAATAACCCGCTTCACGGCAAAACACTCGAAGCCATTCTGAATGAACTGGTTGACTATTATGGCTGGGAGCAAATGGGTTATTATGTCAATATCAACAGCTTTCAGCACGATCCCAGCGTGAAATCGAGCCTCAAATTTCTCCGGAAAACACCCTGGGCGCGCAAGAAAGTGGAGGATTTGTACCTGGAAATGCTGGCACGAAAGTAGAAGACTTTTTGAAACAGTTATTCACTTCAACAGATTGAATATTTATGGCTTTTGTAGATTATTATCAAATACTCGGACTCGATAAAAATGCCGACGATAAGGCCATTAAAAATGCTTACAGAAAACTGGCGAGGAAGTATCATCCCGACCTGAACCCGAACGACAAGGAAGCGGAAAAGAAATTCCAGCAGCTGAACGAGGCGAATGAGGTGCTGAGCGACCCGGAAAAGCGGAAGAAATACGATAAGTACGGCAAAGACTGGCAGCATAGCGAGGAATTCGAGCGCGCAAGGCAGGCGCGCAGCCAGGCGGGAGGGCAGGAGGGACAGTGGTATGGCGGTGGTAACGAGGGTTTCTCCGACTTTTTTGAATCGATGTTCGGTTCGGGCTTCGGCGGCGGTCGCCAGGCACGCTTCCGCGGGCAGGATTATCAGGCAGAAATCCATCTGGGCCTTCGCGACGCGTACGATACGCATAAGCAAACCCTCACAGTGAATGGTAAGAACATCCGCATTACCGTGCCGGCCGGTGTTGAAAACGGTCAGACGATCAAGATTGCGGGGCATGGAGGTCCGGGCAGCAACGGCGGGCCGAATGGCGATCTCTTCATTACTTTTTCGGTGAGTCCCGATGAGAAATTCCGGAGATCGGGCAATGACCTGCATTTGAAAACCGACCTGGATCTTTACACAGCAGTGCTCGGTGGCGAGCTGGTGGTGGATACATTGAGCGGCAAGGTGAAGCTACCCGTCAAACCTGAAACGCAGAATGGGAGCGTCGTGCGCTTGAAAGGCAAGGGATTTCCGGTTTACAAAAAAGATGGTCAGTTCGGAGACCTGTATGTGACTTTCGATGTCAAGATACCGACCAACCTGACTGAGCGGCAAAAAGAGTTGTTTACAGAATTGTCTAAATCCTGAAAACGATATGGAAAATGACCAATTGATTGCAATCGAAGTGTTCTGCACGAACTACGACGTGGAATATTCATTTGTAGAGTCATTGCAGGAACACGACCTGATCGAAACGGTGATCGTCGACAACGCCCGCTTTTTGCAGGTCCCGCACTTGCACCGCATTGAGCGGGTGATCCGCCTTTACCACGACCTGGATATTAACCTGGAAGGTATCGAGGCCATCCAGGGCCTGCTTGGCCGTATAGAGCACCTCGACCGGGAGATTGCCTCGCTCCGGAACAGGCTGCGCTTTTACGAGCCGGGTGTATAATAAATCATGCATTGCCGGATAACCGGTTATCTTTGCACTCCCATTAAAACCAAGGGCAGGCCGGCGTCGGTCTGCCCCATTATTTGCCTATGAAATTTGAAGATTACCCTATTGCCGCGGAGATCAAGCGGAGCCTGGACGCAGCCGGGTTTAAAAAGCCTACTGATATTCAGTTTAAAGCCATTCCGGCGGTGATGAAAGGGGAGGACGTGCTGGCTATCGCGCAAACAGGCACCGGCAAGACGGCCGCTTTTGCGATCCCGGTGATCGATAAACTGCATAAGCAGAAGTCGTCGAGCCGTTCCGAGGGGATTAAGTGTGTGGTGATGGTTCCTACGCGTGAGCTGGCCATTCAGATCGCCGAGGTTTTTACGAGCATTGCTAAATATACCAAAGTAAAGACATTCAGCGTGTTCGGTGGGGTAGAGCAGGGGCCTCAGATCGCAAAGCTGGAAAAAGGGATTGATATTCTCGTTTCGACACCCGGCCGTATGTTCGACCTGGTAAGTCAGGGCTATATTAAATTCGACCGCGTCGACACGCTCATTCTCGACGAGGCCGACCACATGCTCGATTTGGGCTTTATCAAAGATATTCAGGACCTGATCAAGCATTTACCTAAAAGAAGACAAACGCTTTTCTTCTCGGCGACGATCGATGAGAAGATCAAGAAGCTGGCCTATTCCCTGGTAAGGAACGCGATCCGCATTCAGATTTCCCCGAAAAATCCTGTTGCGAAAAATATCGACCATTCGGTAGCATTTGTGGCCATGGACGACAAGCGCTTTTTCCTGGAACGGGTAATCAAACAGAATGTGGACAAAAAGATCCTCGTGTTCGTACGTACGAAGGTGCGCGCGGAACGTGTATATAACGCGCTCGAACGCATGGAGATCAAAAGCCTGACTATCCACGGCGACAAGGAGCAGGCCGACCGTCTCGTTGCGATGAACGAGTTTAAGAAAGGCAATGTGAAGGTGCTGATCGCCACGGACGTCAGCTCGCGCGGGATCGATATCCCGAGCGTGGATTATGTGATCAACTACGATTTGCCGGAGCAGCCTGAGAATTACGTTCACCGTGTAGGCCGTACCGGTCGCGGAACGCAGAAGGGCATTGCGGTCTCGTTTTGCAGCGACGAGGAAAAGCCGGTCCTTGAAGAGATCCAGCAATATCTCGACAAGCCCATTGCCGTGTTGAAACTAAGCGCCGGCGATTACGCCCAGACGATCGAATTCACGACCGATACCCCCGACGACCTTGGGGCGCTGATGCGGGAAATTGAGGAGTTCGAGACCCGGCAAAAACGAAAAGGCAAGAAATAAGGCAACAAAAAAGGCTTTCAGGATCGCTCCCGAAAGCCTTTTTTTATGGTGGATTGTTCTATTCTTCGAATTTGTCCGCCAGGATCTGTCCACGGATCTCCCCGTATGGATACAGTTCGGTAGGGATATTAATGTACATCATGCCTACAACCAGCTGTGTTTGCTGCTCATTATTCAGTTTTACGGTGCCCTGAACCTGTGTAGCGGCGCTTTCGGTCAAAGTCTGGACGATCGGGCCTCTTTCCCATGCAGGGGTAGCGACATTAAGTGTTACCGAAGTCGGTACGATGTTCTGGAAATTGATGTTGTATTTCAATTCCATGGTGTTTTTGTTGTATTCAAACACCCCTGTGCCCTGTGCTGATGAGGTAGCCTTTGGAACGGTTGGGCTACTATTGATTACAGCCGAGAACTTCACAATGTCATCTTTGTGAGGCCCTTCCTCTTTACAGGAAGTTACAAATCCTAACATTAAAACCCCCGCGATTAATAGTAAAAAACGTTTCATTGGCTTTTTCATACAATTTAAATTTAAAAATTTAACCCCTAAATATACATACAAACTTAAATGCTGCAAAAATGATACCAGTTTGCTGTCATATATTCCAAAGATCACTTTTCCGGATGTAAACGATCCGGTTGTTCCAGATCACCCTGTCCCAGTGGTCGACAGAACCGATTATAGTCAGTTTATGCCCTTTTCCCACCTTTTCAACGACCCCGGCAGCCGAGGAAGGTTCATCGCGCAGGAAAGTGTTTTCATTCACGATGATGCACGTTTGATAAAGGGAAGGTACATTTAATATTCCCAATAACGCCAACAGATAAACAATAATTGAAACTTTGTGAATCGGTAAAATCGGCTCCTTCCTACGTGTCTTTGTAACCATTATGACAACTATATAGGTGCCCAAAGTTAGAAGCAATATTGGAATGTAATCACCATATTTTCGATAAAATATTATGAAATAGTTATAATCGTCGAATTCATAGCCACTTAGATTCTGCTCTTTCGCCAGCTTGTCCATTTTTTCAAAAAGGTGCCTGGAAGGCTGCGTGAGGGCCAGTTTGCTGAGGTAAAAAAGGCAGTCGGTGTAGTTATTGGTCTTTTCGGCGAGAAAAGCGAGCTTTAAAAGCAGCGGCTGGCTATTTTTTTCAGTGAGGCTGAAATTTTTTTTGTAGAGTGTTTGTGCTTCGGCGTACCTGGCGATAGCGAACAGAGAATCAGCTCTTTTGAGTTCTTTGGGATTGGCACAAAAGGCAATGCCCGGCGCAAAAAAGGCCAGAAACAAAAACGAAAAAATCAGGTTTTTCTTGTAGGGTACTTGCATTATACTTTAAAGAATTCTACTTTTGCATCGCAATTACGGAAAAGGCCACGGGTAATCCAAGACTGCAAAACTTCGAAAGCAGCAATAGCAAGTAGAAAACGATTCCGTAGCTCAGCTGGTAGAGCAATACCCCGGAACGCCGGCCGCATTTAATGTATGGGTCCTGGGTTTGGGGGGAAATAAAAACCAGAAAAATGATTCCGTAGCTCAGCTGGTAGAGCAATAC
>CBIHPQ010000263.1:0-9693 GCA_966211825.1 uncultured Dyadobacter sp.
AGATGGGTAATGGATAGGAGGCTGCTCACCCGCGCCAATTCTTCATCACTCACTTTGGATGGCGCCAACGTCACAGATTTATCATCCACAGTCCCTACTGGCCTCAGTTGGTCGGTCAGGATCGCCCGCACGCTGGGCGCACGCTCGGACTCGTATGCGTGGAAACGTTGCTGATAATACTCGGCGCCTGCGCTTACAATGCGGTTAAAAGAGTAGTCGTTCGACGCAAGTTCAATATTCTCACGGACAGGCGTGTTCCAGCCGTAAGCCACCTTCCCGGACAGTACGGGCCATTTTCCCGCGATTATTTCCAGTAATATTGATTTTCCGGAGCCATTAGGGCCTACCATGGCCCAATTTTCCCCTTGTTCGATATTCCAGTTGATTTCAGAAAGGACGGTTGATTCGTCTTTGCGGACGGTAACGTTTTGAAGCGAAATGAGTGTCATGCGAAAGCCAGGTAATGAGAGGGCAAATTCCAAAATTTTAGTCTCAAAAGGAAACAAAAAGAGCATCCGTTGCGGGATGCCCTTGCTAAGCGTTTGAATGACTGGCTGGTGCGGTTAATGGTGCAATTCCATATTGAATTCCCTGATCATCGTCTCTACGAAAGCGGAAAGGTCGTCGGTGGTGCGGCTTGTGACGAGGCCGTTGTTGGTCACAACTTCCTGGTCCACCCATATCGCCCCCGCATTTTCGAGGTCGTGGCGGATGGCGGTATAGGACGTCAGCGTTCGGCCGAGGACTACGTCTGCGTCGATTAGTATCTGCGGGCCATGACATATCGCTGCCACCGGTTTCCCTGCTAAAAAGAACGACCGGACGAAATCAACCGCTTTCTGGTTGATTCGCAACGCATCGAGGCCCATTACTCCGCCCGGAAGCAGCAATGCGTCATAATATTCGGGCCGCGCCATGTCGAGCGGCACGTCTACCCTGTGATTTTCACCCCAATCCAGATGACTCCATCCTTTGACGATGTCCTTGTTCGGGGAGATAACGTGGGTCGTCGCTCCATTTTGGTTTAGGACTTTTCTGGGGCAGGTCATTTCCACCTGCTCAAATCCATCGGCAACCAGTATAGCGACCTTGATTGAATTCAGTGATTGTTCCATGGATTTAGGTGTAGATTAGAAGGTTAGATTATTAGGATAATTAATTGTACAAAAATTATGCCAATAAATCGATTTGCGTTTGCGTCGAGCACGCAATATGCGGGCGGTGCGCCGCTTCCACAACATGGGAAAGCGCAAAGGGAGGGTTCACAGATTGGGGAAAACAAAAAGAGCGGCATCTCTGCCGCTCCCCGTATTAGCATTATTCCTTGTTCTAGATTTCTACGCCGCCCACATTCTCGAACACCAGCTCGCCTTTTGAATCGAGCTCCATCATGATCACCGAATCCTTCGCAACCTGTCCGCTCAGAATGCCTTTCGACAATTCATTCAGGATTCTTCTTTGAAGTACCCGTTTCAGCGGACGTGCGCCGAATGCAGGATCGAAGCCGTCTTCACCGAGTTTGGTAAGCGCCTCGTCGGTTGCGTCAAGCGTGATCCCTTGCTCTTTCAGCATATTCTGAATGCCTTTGAACTGGATATCCACGATTTTGCGGATGTTTTTCAGTGTCAATGGTTCGAACAGCACGATTTCGTCGATCCGGTTCAGAAATTCAGGCCTTACCGAAGCTTTCAGCAGATCCAGTACCGCCTGTTTGGCTTCTTCGACGACCAGCGTATGGTTCCAGCCTTCATCTTCCGCGAATTTCTCCTGGATAATGTGGCTGCCGATGTTGGACGTCATGATGATGATCGTGTTCTTGAAGTTCGCCACACGACCTTTGTTGTCCGTCAACCGGCCTTCGTCCAGCACTTGCAGGAGGATATTCCAGACATCCGGATGCGCTTTCTCGATCTCGTCAAGCAGGATCACGCTATAAGGTTTGCGTCTCACGGCTTCGGTGAGCTGCCCGCCTTCGTCGTAACCCACGTATCCCGGAGGCGCGCCCACAAGCCTGCTTACCGCATGGCGTTCCTGGTACTCGCTCATATCAATCCGCACCATGGCATTCTCGTCGTTGAAGAGATATTCCGCCAGGGTTTTGGCCAGTTCGGTTTTACCTACACCGGTCGGGCCGAGGAAGAGGAAGCTGCCGATCGGCCTTTTCGCATCCTGCAAGCCTGCGCGGCTGCGGCGTACGGCGTCGGATACCACTTCAATGGCCTCATTCTGGCCGGCTACTCGGTGGTGTAAGTGCTCTTCCAGTTGCAGCAGCTTCTCGCGGTCGCTTTGCAGCATTTTGCTCACAGGAATACCGGTCCATTTGGCCACAACTTCGGCGATGTCTTCCGGTGTAATTTCCTCCTGCATCAGGCTTTCCGCATTTTCCGATTTTTGCAGTTCCTCCAATTTGGCATTCACTTCCGGAATGCGGCCGTAGCGGATCTCCGCAACTTTGCCGAAGTCGCCGGCACGTTCGGCCTGCTCGGCTTCGAGGCGGAGCTGCTCGCTCTGCTCTTTCAGGGTGCGTACTTCGTTCACCTTGCCTTTTTCATTTTCCCATTGCGCTTTCAGGGCATTGCGTTGCTCGCTCAGGTCGGCAATTTCTTTGTTCAGGACAGTTTCTTTGTCCTTGTTATTCTCACGGCGGATTGCCTCGCGCTCGATTTCAAGCTGCATGATCCGACGGTTCAGTTCGTCGAGCTCTTCGGGAACGCTGTCCATTTCCAGGCGCAGTTTCGAAGCGGCCTCGTCCATGAGGTCAATGGCCTTGTCGGGCAGGAAGCGGTCGCTGATATAGCGGTTGGAAAGCTCTACGGCGGCGATTACGGCATCGTCCTGAATGCGGACCCCGTGGTGCAACTCGTATTTTTCCTTAATACCCCTCAGAATACTGATCGCATCGGGGATATTGGGCTCATCCACCATCACAGCCTGGAACCGGCGTTCCAAAGCCTTATCCTTTTCCATATACTTCTGGTATTCTTTGAGCGTGGTAGCCCCGATCGCGTGCAGCTCGCCGCGCGCCAAAGCCGGTTTCAGCAGGTTGGCAGCATCCATAGCACTTTCGCCGCCGCCGCCAGCGCCGATGAGCGTGTGGATTTCGTCGATAAAAAGGACGATCTCGCCTTCGGAATCAGTCACTTCCTTGATTACGGCTTTGAGCCTCTCCTCAAATTCACCTTTATATTTTGCACCTGCAATGAGCAAACCCATGTCGAGCGACACGATGGTTTTCGATTTCAGGTTTTCGGGAACGTCGCCCTGCACGATACGTTGTGCGAGCCCTTCCACAATGGCAGTTTTACCGACACCCGGCTCACCGAGCAGGATCGGGTTGTTTTTGGTACGGCGGCTGAGGATCTGCAACACCCGCCTGATTTCTTCGTCGCGGCCGATCACCGGGTCGATTTTCCCGGCTTTGGCCAATTCATTTAAATTTTTGCTGTACCGTTCCAGGGAGCGGTATTTGGCTTCTGCATTTTGATCTTTCACAGGGTTATTCTTTCCTCTAAGTTCCTTAATAGCATTGATCAGTTCCTTTTCATTGAATCCCAGCTCCTTCATCAGGTTGGCTGTGGAATCTTTTCCGCTGAGTATCCCCAGTAGCAGCAACTCGATACTGATGAACTCGTCGCCGAATTCTTTCAGATAGTTCTGTGCCTTCCCGCTGGCTGCGGCCATATCGTTGCCCAGGTAGGGCTGGCCCCCGCTCACGCGCGGGTAACCATCCAATATTTTCTGCAAACGGTTGTTGAGGACGTCTGCGCTGATATTGAGTTTGTTCAGTAAAAATAACGACGTATTCGGATCTTCCTCCAAAATAGATTTCAGCACGTGCCCGGTTTCGATGGCCTGTTGCTGGTTGCCCTGGACCATCTGGGCTGCGTGTTGGATCACCTCCTGCGCCTTAATAGTATATTGGTTAAAGTTCATGGCGTTGATCGCTTTGTTAATGATATAACGCTTCATGAAAATGGTATGCCGGTTCGTTAAACCGGAAATTTTGTCTGGAAATGGAAGGATAAGGGTGGCGTTTCGGACAAAATGGCCTGATTAGGGGCCAAAAACAAGAAGCTGTGCAGATGGTTTCTACACAGCTTCTTGTTTCATATTTTAAATAAATCCTAAATTTCTGTTTGTGTCCTGAGCAAATCTTCCATCGTCTCACGGCGCCTTACCAGCTTTGCTTTGCCATTATCGATCAGCACTTCGGCGGGGCGGAAGCGGGCATTATAATTCGAGCTCATCGTCAGGCCGTACGCGCCTGCATTCAGAAACGCAAGCACGTCGCCCTTGCGCACTTCCGGAAGCTCGCGGTCGGAGGCAAACGTGTCGGTTTCGCAAATGTACCCTACAACATTATAGTGTTTCGGCTCGCCTTTAGGATTGGAAATATTGAGAATGTGATGGTAAGAACCGTACATCATCGGACGGATCAGGTGGTTAAGCCCCGAATCCACGTGGACAAAGTTTCGCGCGGGATCTTCTTTCACTACGTTGGTTGTCACAAAAAGGAAACCCGATTCGCTTACCAGAAACTTGCCCGGCTCAAACCAGAGCTGCAACTCGCGGCCGTATTCCTGGCAAAAAGTCTGAAAGCGTTTCGAAATCTTTTTGCCCAGCAAATCCATGTCTGTAATGGCATCGCCCGGCAGGTAGGAAACCTTGAACCCGCCGCCCAGGTCGACCACTTGCAGATCGGGAAAATGTTTAGCGGTTTCAAACAAAATATCCGCCACTTTCAGGAACGGCTCGGCATCTTTAATGTCGGACCCAGTGTGCTGGTGCAGGCCGATTACCTTAATATCATGCTTTTTGATCACTTCCAGAATTTCGTCCAGAAGCAATACTGAAATCCCGAACTTAGAATCGGCGTGCGCCGTCATGATTTTCGCATGGCCGCCGGCAGCTACGTTGGGCTTAATGCGGATCATGCAGGGTTTGGTATTGCCGTAAGTCTGGCCGAACCATTCCAGCAAAGGAATGCTGTCGACATTCACGATCGCGCCAGCCTCCACCGCCTCACGGACTTCTTCGAAATGCACGCCGCTGGGCGTAAATGTGATCTGATTGGTTTCATAACCCGCCAGTTTTCCCATTTCCAGCTCACCGGGGGATACCACATCCAGTTCCACCCCGATTTCGCGCATAAGTCGCAGTATCGCCAGGTTCGTGTTGGCTTTGCAGGCATATTTGATCTTCATATTCACGCCAGCGAATGCGTGTTGCAGTTCTTCGGCTTTCCGGCGGATGGTGCCACCGTCGTAGACATACAGGGGGCTTCCGTATTGATCAATTAACTGGGTAGGGTCGATTCCCTGGATGGAATATGGGTAATGGTCAGAGAGTTGCATTTGGAAATTGGGGTGACACGGAATGTGCCGGAATGATTAATTACAATATTTATCGAGGTAAATGGCCATTTCCTGTTGGAGCGCCGCGGCTTCCTGCTTCGCTTTTTCGGCGAAATCGGTGCCATTGCCGGCGTAGATAATGCTGCGCGACGCATTCACGAGGAGGCCGCAGCTTTTATTCATACCAAACTTTGAAACTTCTTCCAGGTTACCGCCTTGCGCGCCTACGCCGGGTACGAGCAGGAAATGATCGGGGACAATCGTACGGATTTTCTCAAAATCGGAAGCTTGCGTAGCGCCTACCACGTACATCATACGCTCCGCGCCTGCCCAGGTCTGCGAGGTACGCAGGACGTTTTCGTATAATGCCGAACCCTCCGCGTCGAGCCGCTGGAAATCTGCGCTGCCGGGGTTGGAGGTCAATGCGAGCAAAATTACCCATTTGTTTTCGAATGCGAGGAACGGCGTCACCGAGTCGCTGCCCATATAAGGTGCTACGGTGATGGAATCGAAATCCAAACCCGACGATGACGGATCGAAAAATGCCCGGGCGTACAAACCGGAGGTATTTCCGATATCGCCGCGCTTGGCATCCGCGATCGTGAAATGGCTTTTTGGAATGTATTCGACGGTCTTTTGGAGGCTCTCCCAACCTTTCGGCCCCAATGCCTCGTAGAACGCGATGTTCGGCTTATAGGAAACACAGTAATCGGCTGTAGCGTCGATGATCTGTTTATTAAATTCAAAAACAGGATCGTCAGTTTTCAATAAATGCGCCGGGATTTTCTGGATATCGGTGTCCAAACCCACACACAAATAGGACCTTTTAGTCGAAATTTGCTGGAAGAGCTCTTGATAAGTCATGATTTTGTAAATATTGCGACGAAATTACAACCTCTGGCAATAGATTCATAAATTTGCCACAACATTAAACTTTGCTCCAACCAACACATAACGATATATGCAGATTCGAGACACCTCCATTGCCGGTCTAGTTGAAATTTTTCCAAGGGTCTTCGGTGACGATCGCGGAATGTTCTTTGAATCGTATAATGAGGAGGCATTTATCAAACTCGGCCTGCCTGTAAACTTTGTTCAGGACAATCAGTCGTTTTCCAAAAAAGGGGTCGTCAGGGGCTTGCATTTCCAGAATGCACCTTTCGCGCAGGGTAAGCTGGTCCGCGTGATCTCGGGCCGGGTACTGGATGTAGCCGTAGACATTCGTCCGGACTCACCAACTTTCGGAAAGCATGAAGTTTTTGAATTAAGCGGTGAGCAGAACAATATCGCTTACATTCCGGAAGGTTTTGCGCACGGATTTGTGGCTTTGGAAGATTCGGTTTTCAGCTACAAATGCACGAACCTTTACAACAAGGCTTCGGAATCGGGCATCCTATGGAATGATCCTGATTTGAATATCGACTGGGGCATTTCCGATCCGATCGTTTCGGAAAAGGACCTGATCCTGCCGACTTTCCGTTCGCTTTTCGGGGAGTTGATCAAATAGTTTCCAGGCCTTATTTTTCAAAAAGCTCTTCCAGGGCTTTGGTTGCCACTTTCCGGGCCGAATGCGAATTCTGCCCGGTGATGAGCCGTTCGTCCATTTCGATGAATTCCACGAAAGGGATCATGGCCTTGGTATAATGCGCGCCACGTTCCTTCAATTTGTCTTCCAGATAATAGGGTACCTCGCTCACGAAGCTTACCAGCGCTTCTTCGACATTGGAGTAGCCCGTCACATATTTGTCCTGAATGAGGTAGGACCCGTCGGAAAGCCGGATATTGAGTAGCCCGCAAACGCCGTGGGCAACGGCCGTAACCATACCATTCCGCTCGTAAATATTCGCTGCGATGTTTTGTAACGCGGCATTTTCGGCAAAGTCCCACATTGCTCCGTGGCCACCGGCGAAGTAGATCACGCGGTAATCATTAGGCGTTACGTCCGATGGTTTAAGCGAGTTTTGCAGCTTTTGGCGGAAAGCAGTTTCCTCCCAGTATCGCGCATTGCATTCGTCTTTTAGGTCGAAACTCCTTTCGTCCACCGGTATGGCACCGCCAAGGGGGCTCACGAAATCCATAATGATGCGCCTTTTGGCCATTACATCATAAAAGTGGGTCAGTTCACTTAGCCATAGACCTGTTTTTGAGGTTTTGGCCGGATAGGTGTCGTGGTTGGTGCAGGCGATCAGGACTTTCATAGCTATATATGGAAACGGCCACCATTCCATGGCGGCCATGGAATGGCTCCGGGAAATATAGCATAAACCCGGGAAGTTTCCCATCATGAAGCATTATGCTTAGCTCAGCAGCTGGTTTTTGTAAGCGAATGCGACGGCCGCTGCGGTACTTTTTGTCCCTGTTTTTTCCAAAACCCGCAACCGGTGCCCTTCGACCGTGCGCACGCTGATGAACAGTTTATCGCCGATTTCGGTCGTCGAAAGACCGTCGCAGATCAGTTGAAGCACCTCTTTTTCGCGTGACGAAAGTGCTACGTTACACGCATTCGGGAAGAACGGGTGCTTGTTGACCTGCCGGTTCACCATTTTGCGGTGCATGGCCTTGGAGACGAAGTCGTTGTAGTAAAAACCTTCTTCGTGCACCCTTCTTATCGCTTTTTCGACCTCATCGGGGCTGGTGTCTTTGAGGAGATAGCCCTGGACGCCCTTTTCGAGCATGTGTATCACGAAGCGGTCCTCATTATACATCGAAACGACGATGATTTTAATGTTGGGAAAGCGTTCGAAAGCGGCTTCTGTGGCCTGGATACCGTCCATTACCGGCATTTGAAGGTCCATGAAAACGATGTCGGGCGTATTGGCAGGCAGGCGGTCCAGGAGCTCCTGGCCGTTGCCGGCTTCCAAAATAAATTCGAAATCCGGAATGCCGCTCAGCATGGAGATGAACCCCTTTCTGAACAGTTCGTGATCGTCGGCAATTCCTAGTTTAAGGGTGCTCATAGCATTAAATATTCACTCGTTCCCGGCGGAATGGATGCAATGGTTCAGGTTTGTTACCGGATGCCGGGTTCACCGGTATCCTCGCGATGGCACTGGAACCGCCCTTTGCCGGCTGTTCATACTGTACCGTTCCATTTACAATAGCCAACCGGCTTTCAATTCCAAGCAAACCCAGCCCGGCCAAGTTACTTTCCTTTATTTTTTCGGGGTCGAAACCGACGCCATTGTCGGTAACCCGCAAACCTATCATTTCTTCATCAATTTCCAGCACAATATCGATTTTTGTGCAACTCGCATGCTTGATCGCATTGTTGACCAGCTCCTGCATAATGCGGTAAAGCGTCAGTTCCAGTTTCTGGCCCTGACGCGGAAATTCTTCCGTATTTGACTGGAATGCAATGACAAGGTTGTTATCCTCTTCCAACTTATGAATAAACTCCTCAATCGCCTCCATCAACCCGAACCGTTCCAGCGTAGTGGGCACGAGGTCCCGCGTAATGCGCCGCACATGCAGGATCGTCTCCTCGACGAGCGACTGCGATTTCTTCATAATGCTCTCCTCTTTCTCATCTCCCGAATTGCCTACCAATTTGCTGAGCTGGTTGAGGCTCAATTTGGTAAGGGAAAGCATGGTGCCGATGTCGTCATGCAGGTCCTGCGCAATGCGCCTTCTCTCCGTTTCTTCGGAATTCAGTGCGGTATCAAGGAGCAGGCGGTTGTAATTTTTTTCGATGTCGTTGATTCTCTTTTCCTCTTCGAATCTGCGCTTCTGGTAGTACATCACAAAGGCAATCATGCAAAACGCCATGGCCAGCATAGCCAGGGAGGCTATTAAAAGTGCCCATTTTAGTTCTTCACTGTTTTGCATAATCCTTGGGGGAGTAATGATAGATGCCGATACTAAAAAGCAGGGCGCAAATAATTTCAAAAATACTGGGGATGAACTCGGTTATTCCCAGGTCCATCGTATTGTTCCAGGTGTATGCATAATGGATAACTGGTGCTATAAATATAAGGCTCGAATAATAAAGCAACAGTCCCGAACAGACCCAAAAGAACGGGAACGTCAGCAGGTTGGGTATTTGAAGGGATTTTATGATCTCGTAAAAGTATGACAAGATTAGTAAGATCATCAACACTCCCTCGATGGTTTTGGAATAAAGCACGACCCTGTGTTCCCTCATATTATGAAGGTCTTCATTCGAGTTGACCACATCCCAGGCGCAAAAAAAGAAAAGCCCGAAAATGGAGGCTATCAGAAACCGCCTTTGCCCCTTCTCCGTGAACTTAAAATAAAACATCCCGCCAAGTAGTGCGTAAAAAAGCGGGATGCTCAGGTTGTATAATATTATGTTATTCGTCCTGTTCGATGCAAAATGTAG
>CBIHPQ010000264.1:0-9620 GCA_966211825.1 uncultured Dyadobacter sp.
CTGCATGTCAGTTTGGCCTTCTGCCGTTTGGAAACTGAGACTGTATACCTCGATATTCCGAGGTCACCTACCGTGTCTCCAAAGAATGTGTTGGTACTTTTACAGAGCAGTTGCAGAAGCGGGCTGATTTTGTTGTATTGGTATTTTAGTTTACAAAAACTGGATAAAATGCAGATATTGGGTCAGGGTAGTGGCCTGTTATAAAGTCTGACCATTTGAAACACAATTCCTAAACTATGATTTCCGGAAAACCTGAACATTTCTCCCGGCGCGAATTTGCCCGACGCGCGGGTATGCTGGCTGCCGCCGGTATATTTGCGCCTGAGAATCCTATCCTGAACACCTTTCCACAACCTGCCGTGAAGAAGATCACCATCAAGAATGTCAGCTCTAACTTTGAAAGGGAGCCGCTCAACCCGTACCGTTTCAAAGGCAGTGCGATCACCGACAGCTGGCAGGCGATTGCAATGCTCGAATCCGATTCGGGTATCCGCAAAGTTGGCTTGGGCACGCAGGGCGTTTTGTGGTCGGACTCGAAGGTCTTCGCAGCGCATTCGGAAAGTGCGGGTAATGCATTAATGTATGCAATGAGCGAAAGGGCTTTGCAAATGATCAAAGGAACGTCATTCACCGACCCGGTGCAGCTGCTCGACGACATGCTGCCGGAAGTGCTTGCTTATGGAAAGAGGATTACCGGCAATGCGGACCTTCGGAAAACTTTTGCATTGAATGCCCTCGTATGCGTGGATAATGCCGCGTGGCTGCTTTACGCGCAGGAAAACGGCATGAAACAGTTTGACGAAATGGTGCCTGCCGCCTACCGCCCCGGGCTTTCGTACCGGCACGAAAAAGTGGCCAGCATCCCGTCGTTTGCCGTCGGTACTTCGCCTGAACGTATCAAACAGGCAGCGGACGAAGGATATTTTATATTAAAACTCAAAACCGGCGCCGCGGGCACGCAGCAGGAGATGATCGAGAAGGACATTGCGTTCCTTACCGCAGTGCACAAGGCGATCGGACATTACGAAACGCCCTATACCCAAAACGGGAAGATTCCCTACTATTTCGACGCCAACGGGCGCTATGAGAAGAAGGAGACGCTGCTGCGTTTTCTCGACCACGCCAAAAAGATCGGCGCATTTGAGCAGATCGCGGTGATCGAGGAGCCGTTTGAGGAAAGTAACGAGGCTTTTGTGGGCGACCTGGGCGTGCGTGTGGCCGCAGACGAAAGCGCGCATACCGTGGAGGACGCCGCGCACCGCATTGAGCTCGGATACTCGGCTATTGCAGTAAAAGCCATTGCCAAAACGCTGAGTATGACCATGAAAATCACCCAGCTGGCCTATGAGAAAAAAGTCCCGTGCTTCTGCGCCGATCTTACTGTGAACCCTATCCTGGTGGACTGGAACAAGAATGTGGCCGCCCGTTTGCAGCCATTTCCCGGAATGTCGGTAGGCTTGCAGGAAACGAACGGCCACCAGTATTATAAAAATTGGGACAAACTGGTAACTTTCCATCCGATGCAGAACGGCAGCTGGACGAAAACGCAGAAGGGCGTATACCTCACCGACAAATCATTTTACACTGAAAGCGGCGGCATTCTGGCCCCTTCGGCGCATTACGACGCGATGTTCAGCAGTTGATATGCATTTGTCTGAAATGCGGGGAAACTACTGCCGTCAAATTTGTTTCAGGGCTTTGAAAATTTCCGAATGCGGCTGCTCGCCTTCGAATGTCCTTACCAGGTTTCCTTTTTTATCATAAATGGCGATGTAGGGGAACGAGCGGATCTGATAGTAGCGCTGCACGAGGTAGGAAGTGCCTTCGGTGCCTACTTTGAAATTCGGGTAGGTGCCGAGGCTGTACTGGCTCACAAAAGGTTTCAGCATGTCCATCGCCTGAAACGTGATCATAACTACCTGTTTATTAGCTACTACACTGTAATTCTTTACCAGATCTTTCGTGAAATTCTGGCAATGGTCGCAGTCGGGGGAGAAGTAGATCAGCACTACCGGCCCTGCCGCGAGCTGGGACGATGTGTATTGCTGGCCATTCACGAGCCTGATCTGAAACGGGGCTATTTTTTTAGCGCTGCCGGCCGTTTGCGCAAAGCCGGTTGTTGCAGCGAGCATTAAAAAAAGGAATAATAACTTACGGAACATAAAACAAACGAGTAAAATGATTCCGCAAGTTATCAAATGTTTGAACGAATACGCCCCGGCCTGCCCGGTAACTTTGTCGAAAATGTGATGCAGCTGGCGGGCATGCCTTTTCGAATGGCCTGGTACAAATTGCAGCCATTCCCAGCGTGCGAGATTTGCAAGCTGCGGGAATTCGAAATCGGTACAGGTAAGCGTGAGATCTTCGTTAAAATTAAAACAGGTGCTTATTTCTCCAAAATGCCTTTGAGGGTATGAAGGCTCTCGTCGATATCGGGGCCCAGCATACCGTCGATGAAGGTATTTGTGATGTTCATCGGGTAGGCGCTTTGGCCGCTCATGCCCCAGGACACTTTGGTTTGCGTTGGTGAGACGGCCTCGGTGGTCATTTCGGTCACAGCCAATCCTTCGAAAGGTTTAATAAACCGCACTTCGAGGTTAACTTTTTTGCCGTCTTCAAGTGTCTTGATTTCTTCTTCGCCTTTTCCGACGTCATCTTTCATGCTGTCCCAGGCGTACACAAAACCCACGGTGCCGTCTGTGCCTTTATAGTCTTTTTTCATGTTGGGATCCATCATCACCCACTTGTTATAATGCTCCTGGTTCTTAACGAATTTGACATAATCATAAACTTCCTGGCTGGGTTTGTTGATGGTAATCTCCCGTTTGACGCTGTATTCTTTGCTTACAAAAAGTGCAACCACCAGCGCGAGCACAATAATGCCCACGATCACGAACAGGATTTTCTTGATAATCTTCATTTAAGTAAATGTTTAGGTAGTGGAATCAATAATAAATGAGATGTAATGCTAAGCGGTTGCGAGGGTTTGTCTCTGCAATTTGTGGTAGTAGATGTAGGAAACGGCGATGAGTGCAAAACCGACGATAAATCCTGCCCACATATCGGGACCGTCGCCAAATGCCAAATGCGAATAAAAAGCGCCCAGCAAATCGTAAAAGATGCCTGCATAAGCCCATTCCTTGATTCTTGGATAGCCGGGAACGAGGATTGCAATAATACCCAGGATTTTGGCAACTCCCAGGAACGGAACAATGTAAGCCGGGTAGCCGATGCGCGTCACGTGCTCCACAGCCTCCGGGGCAGAAATGGCATCGAAAACCGAACCGATGCCCAGCATTACGGCCAGCAGCCCCGTCACGACCCAGAAAATGATCTTTGTCTTTTTCATAGTTGATGTGGTTTAATGGTTTATAGGATGAACTGGATTTGCAAAAATCTGGCATAGCGGTGCGCTATATACGCGGCCATGCCGCATATTCTCTGGAAAGCATTAGCTATGCGACGCCGTTAAGTTGGTTCGGTCAGTATTCAGCCCCAATGGCGATGCCCGCGTACACATCCTCGGAAAGGTCATCTTCCAATGCGATAGCCTCATAACCAAAGCTTTCGAGCAGGCTGATGATGCTGGCATTGCAGATTTCGGTGCCGTCGCAACTGATCCGTAATATCCTGTCGCAATCTTCGAGGTCGAAACTGGCCTGATAGCCGGTGAATGCAAGGCAAATCAGGTCGACCAACAACTGCGCCTGGCTTTGTTTCTCTACATCTGTTTTGAATACTTCTACCATTTGTTTCCGATCAGTTTTTTGGGGTCGCTGAAACACCCTGCCCGACATATTTCCGATGTTACAAACTAAGCGGGTTCCACCAAGAAAAACAGATGTGATTTGCGACATTATCAGGGGGGGATTGTGACAATCGCGGGAACGTTGGGGGTGACATTCCCGGCCATTGACTGCGTCGACACATACTCGCGCCGATTGCTAATCGATACGCTTCACAGGCTCAATCGCACGATCTCAGTGCCGTTACTTCTGATACCTTGGCTTTCTCACAGCTTTTTTAGGGGTATACACTAGCCAGAAGAACGATCGATGACATACGAAAGCGAGATGATCGGGCAGGTTTTGCAGGCCACTCATTATAATGCGTTGAAATCCCCGGATGGCACCGCTTTGCCTTTCCGGGAAATGCTGAAAGCCGTGCATCCCGATAAGTGCAGGCACCCGCAGGCCCAGGAGGCTACTAACCATTTGCTGGCATTACACCGCCATTTTACCAACGGCTCCGCATTTACCGACGATTCCGGCAACTTCCTTACCAATGACCATTGGGTGCGCTACCAAGGCGAACCGCAGGCGATTGCGCACGCAAAGCTGAATCAGCAGGCGGTCGCGGCCGGCGCGCCGGAGCATTTCAGGCGCTATATGCCCTACACCTGGGATTCTCAATGCAGCCTTTTGCTCTCCCAGCGGGCAATACCACTGATTAACCTCACATTACCGCAGGACCACGTGAATTGGGTAGTCTCCCGCTTGCTGGAATTTTGCATGCTCCTTCACAGGCATACGGGACGCGTACACCTCGGCCTTACGCCTGCGCAGGTGATGCTCGTGCCCGACACGCACGGGATTGCCGTAGCCGGTTTTTATCACACAACCACAATTAACGGCCGGGTTTCGACCATATCGGCCGCTTACCGGCATTGGTACCCGGGGCAAATGCTGAGGGACAAAAAGGCCGTTGAGCATGCGGACCTCGAAATGGTGAAACGCATCGGCGCTTACCTTCTCGGCGACCGGTCGGGGCTGGGTACTTCATTGCGGCGGACCCACCACCCGGAGTTTATAGAATTTCTCCTGAGCTCCGACGACGATTCGGTGGCCTGCTACGAGAAATACCGCGAAATGCTCGACAGAAACTTTCCATCACAATTCATTCACTTAAATATCTGAAACAATGGGCTATTCATCATGGAGTAATGATGCTTACGACAGCGTAAGCCGCGTGCGAAGGACACAGTCGATCGACGACAACTTTACCCAAAACAAGCTGGGCGTAATACATCCGGATCTCTCGCCGGTCAATGTGGACATCCGCGAATCGAGGGACTCTCATTTGCATCCCAACTCGGTGCCGATCATCGTGGCGCTCGATGTGACAGGTTCAATGGGTTCGATCCCGGAAAACCTGATCAAAAACAAGCTGGGGGCATTGATGAACACCCTCATCGAGAATGGTATTCTTGACCCGCAAATTATGTTTATGGCCATCGGCGACCATATTTCCGACGATTATCCCTTGCAGGTAGGCCAGTTCGAATCGGGTACAATGGAGCTGGACGCCTGCCTTTCCAAAATTTTCATAGAGCGGGGTGGGGGCGGGCAGAACCGCGAAAGCTACCCGCTTGCCTGGTATTTCGCCGCGCGGCACACGTCGATCGATTCTTTTGAGAAAAGACAGGAAAAAGGCTTTCTGTTCACGATCGGCGACGAAGGCTTTCATGATCAGATGGCGGCCGATCATTTGCAGGCCAAATGCGGGTATAAAGGAAGGGAAAACCTGAACGTGCCGTCGCTGCTGAATGAAGTTGGCCGGTCGTATTCCGTTTTCCACATTCATGCCAACGAAGCCAGCTATCATAACGACGCTTTTGTGTTTTCACAATGGAAGACACTGCTGGGCGAGCGTTTCCTCGTGCTCGAAGATCAAAACAACATTGCGGAGCTCATCGCGACTACGGTAGCGCTCGTTAAAGGGGTTAGCGCCGACGTTGCCATGAGCAGTTTTGATTCCAAAACGCGGCAATCCGTTTCCAATGCATTGGTTGCAGTCAAAGATTCACTCGTCCGCCGCGATCACGGCACGTCTGGTATTATCGCACTATAATGGCAGGTATTCATATTGTATTAGGAATGGGTTATGGCGACGAAGGAAAGGGCGTCTTTACAGACTACCTTTCCTCCAAGCTGGATCATCCGGTGGTGATCCGTTTCAATGGCGGGCACCAATGCGGGCACACGGTGCTGCATGCCGATGGCCATTTCCATGTGTTTTCCAATTTCGGCGCAGGCACTTTCCGGCAGGTACCCACTTTTTTCTCCCGCTTTTGTACCATCGACCCCACTGGCATTGTCCGGGAATTCCGGGCGTTGCAGCGGCTTGGGGCCAATCCGGTGCTGTTTGCAGACCCGCTCGCCATGGTGACCACGCCTTTCGATAAATTTTATAATATCAGTGACCGCGCCAATCTCGCTCACGGTACGGTCGGCGTGGGCTTCGGCACGACCATCGAGCGAAACCAGGGCCCCTGCAAGCTCTACGCCCAGGACCTGTTCTTTCCGGCCGTTCTACATCGGAAACTGGAAGCAGTGCGCGATTATTACCGCGTTAAACTAAAAGCCCGCGGACTGGAAAGTTGCCTGGAAGCGCTCGAACTGGAAATAATGCGCGTGGACCATTTTCTTCGCGATGCCGAGATCGCCCGCGACATAGTCCGCCTGCTGACCGAAAAGCAGCTGATCTCCATGGATTTTAAAAACCATATTTTCGAAGGTGGGCAGGGGATTTTGCTGGATATGGATTTTGGTATTTTTCCAAATGTAACACGGTCGAACACCACCAGTAAAAATGCATTTGAAATACTCCGCCGAAATGGCCTCGCTTCCCGCCCCACCGTTTATTACCTGACCAGGGCTTACCAAACCCGCCACGGTAATGGCTGGATGTCGGCTGAAAGCCACCCGGTTACGCTCATTCATAACTTGCATGAAACGAACGGCCCGGGAGGTCACCAGGGGCAATTCCGGACGGGTATCCTCGATACCGACCTGCTGAGGTACGCGCTGCAATGCGACACCAGTTTTTGCGGCGATGCCGAAAAACAAATGGTCGTTTCCTGCATGGACCAGTTGACGGGCTACCAATACCTTTCGGGCGGGAATGTGCTGACGGCTCCGGATCGGGAGTCGTTTTTAAAACAGATCGCACTCTGCGACAAAGTTTTAACGAACGACGGTCCGGGCTCAGCCACGATCAGGCGCTGGCGGTAGCTATCACTTGCCGGTGTTATAAATGCTCATTAGAAATGCCTTGCTGATCTTGGTGGCGGCTGCCTCGCAAAAGTGGCCCTGGCCTTCCGGCGCGTCCACGCCCTGGCTCTTGCTCGGGCAAGATGCCGTCGAGCGGTATTCGTCGCATATACGCCATATATTACCCAGTTTGCAGGCCCCATCGTTGCTTTCCACGGCTTGCAGGTCGAACACCACGTCCTTTTCCGCGAAGGTCGCTTTCATCCATTCGCCCATTTTCATCTTTGCCTCGTTCCCTTCATCTTTGGTTGCAATGTAAACCAGCGGCGGGGTAATGTGGACGAACCGCAGGCCAGGTATCTGGGCGCGAAGGTCATCCACCATTTGTTTGTAAGCGATTTTCACAGCTTCCAAATCGTCGTCGCGTATGTCCGCGTACCCGAATTTAAATATGGCTATTTTTAAAATGCTTTTGTGCGCCAGCGCATTGCGTTTGAATTCCGCGATTTTTTCCATCGGCATACCATTGGACGCGCTGAACACATTGCCGCTGAGCCCCTTATCCGGTTTTTCACTCATATCAAAATATTCGAACCCGAAACCGTTTGCCGCAGCGCCGTCTTCGAGGTCGGTGCCTACCGACTGGTGCATGAAAATCGTATTCCGGCCTTTGATCTTATCCCTTTCGGCAGTGGCGAGGTCGTCCCAGGCTTTGACTCCCGCGCTGCCCACGATGCCGGGCGAGCCCGGAGGCGTAACGATGGTCGGGTCTTTATCGGTGTCGTCGGGTGCGGGCGTGTCTGTTCCCGAGCCGGAGCAGCTGGCCAGGGCGCTGACTAAGAGAAGGATGATGAGCTTTTTCATGGAAAATGTGCTGATATTGGTATAGACCAAATTTATCAGGGAGTTAAGGCGTTGACAATGCCGGTTCGATAAACGACATTTTAAATAGACCAATAGCTAAAACAAGTAATCGGTGACGTACTTTTCTGACAAACTATTTTAAATTTGGTAAACAAAAAACCGCTGTTCCGCTATGACCGACGCCCCGGTTTATCGCTGCGTGATCGTTGATGACGACGAAATCGACCGCCTCACGACGCTCATGTACGCACGCAAGTACCCTTTTCTGGAAATTGTGGGCACTTTCAGGTCTGCGGACGAAGCTTCGGCTGCTTTGCTGCAAACCAAGGTGGACGTGGTATTAAGCGATATCGATATGCCCGACGTGAGCGGACTGGAATTCCGGTCGAAGATGATGCAGGTGCCTGTTTGCATTTTCATCACCGCCTATCCCGATTACGCGGCGGAAAGCTTTGAGCTGGAAGCATTTGATTTTCTCGTCAAACCGATCAGAGCCGGGCGATTCGCACAATCGATGCAGCGTGTGCAGCATTATTTTGAAATGAAACGCAAGGCAGAACTTTTCGAATACAGCCTGGGGAGCGACAATACCGTGTTTATAAAAGACGGTCATCAGCAGATCAAACTGAACCTGCACGACATCGTATACCTGGAAGCGTTGAAAGATTACACCCGCATTGTAACGACCACACGGAAATATAGCGTGCTGTCGTCCATCGGCAACCTGCTGCTCGAAAAGGCTTTTCAATCATTCCTGCGCATTCACCGCAGCTACGCCGTACAGCGGCATTATATCGAAAAAATCACGGCACAGGAAGTGCATATCGGCAACTATACCCTGCCGGTCGGCCGGAGTTTCAAGAATGTACTGACCAACCTGAAATAGCTCCATGCGCGCCATCACCTGCATTCTGCTGTTCCTTTCGTTCCATGCCCATGGACAAAAAGAAGGGCAGGCGCTGATTGACTCGCTGGTGGCCGAACTTCCCAAAACGAAAGACGATACGCTCAAAGGACGGCTTTACAAACGGATCGCGGACGAATACTTCTTTATCGACACGAAACGCGCGCTTGCGTATGCAACGCTTGGGCTGGCGCACGTGAAGGCCATGCATTGGCAACGGGGCATCGGCGTGTTCAATGTCGTGATGGCGCGTGCATTTAGCGACATGGGTAATGTCGATTCCTGTATGTACTATAACCAGCGCGGGTTAGAAGTGTTTCGAAGTATGGGGGATACTTATAATATGGCTACTACTTTTAATAATATCGGAGTAGTGCAGGAAAACCTGGCCTCCAACTACCCCGAGGCTATCCGCTATTATCTTTTGAGTTTGAAAGAGGCAGAAAAGCAGGGCCATAAGTATCTCATGGCCAACGCCTCCGACAATGTAGGATCGGTTTACCTCATTCAGAAAAATTATCATAAGGCGCTGGTTTACAGCACCAAAGCATTGAAGTGGCGGGAGCAACTCGAAAAATCAGATATTTATAACACTGCGCGGGAAATCGGCAACTCCCTGTATTCACTCGGCAATATTTATTATCACATGAAGGACACCGCCGCCTCACGCCGCTATTTCGGCAAAGCGGTGGTCATGCACACGCGTGCAGGTAATGTGGAAGGCCTCGCCAAAGCATACGGCAGCCTGGCGTCGCTTGAAAACCGCAAATATATTATCAGGCTGAAATATGCCCCCAAAGCCGAGCAGCTCTGGAACGAGGTGAACCCCGTACATATCGAAGCAGCCAACAACCTGGGCA
>CBIHPQ010000265.1:0-9602 GCA_966211825.1 uncultured Dyadobacter sp.
CTTCCTCTCTTCCTCCCCTTCCTCCCTTTCCTCCGTTTCCTCCCTTTCCTCCCCTGCCTATAACAAAACAAAGATACTTTTAAACAAACCACCCATCCCATATAACTTATCCAATAAATTCTAAAAAGTTTTGCGGATGACGGCGCTGCTGTTTGACTACTCACTAAAAAGCAAGCAGCCATCGCAGGCAATGAACCGGGAACAATTCGCAGCATTATTGGAGAAGTATCAGCATGGGCAATGTACCGAGCAGGAAAAACAACTGGTAGAGCACTGGTTTGCACTTCTTGACAATGAAAATGCTGATCATGTTTCCGAAAGCGGACTCGACGACGCCGAAGAGCGGATGTGGGCCGGTATGCAACAAAAAGCCTCCCTCCCCGACTTCCATGAACGCGACGGTAACAGCCCCTTTCGATCCATCTACCTGAGGTGGGCCGGCATGGCCGCCTCCCTGCTGCTGATCGGCTGGTTTTTCGCCGGAAAAGTGCTCGACCGCAATGTACCGCTCACAGCCTACACATGGGAAGAAAAGCGGAACGACGGTAACAATGTGCTGCCGGTAATGCTGGAAGACAGCAGCGTGGTCGAGCTCCGGCCAGGAAGTTCGCTACGCTATCCAAGCCATTTCGAGAGCGGTAAAAGAGAGGTGGTTTTGAAAGGAAACGGGTTTTTCAGCATTCGCAAAAATCCTAAAAAGCCATTCTATGTGCATTCGGGCGGTGTTACTACGAGAGTTTTGGGCACGAGCTTTCATGTGAGTACGGCGCCCGGTGGGCAGAAAACAAGCGTGGAAGTGGTTACCGGACTGGTTTCGGTTTATAGTGAGAAGACGGGCGAAGATGCCGTCGATATGCTCCTCACTCCTAATCATACCGCCACATTCGACCGGAACTCGGGCAAGTTTTCGGCAGGGATTTCGGAGCGTCCGCGGCTGCTGAATGCAAATGTGTCATTCCAATTCCATAATGCGCCGCTCTCGCAGGTCGCGCAGCATATGCGCGATGCGTGGGGTGTGGCTTTGGAGGCGGAAAACAGCCAGATCCTGAACTGCCCGCTGACCGCTGACCTGAGCGGACAACCTCTTTATACACAGCTGGATATCATTTGCGCGGCATTGGGCGCAAAATACAAAGTACGCGGCTCGACGATCCGCATCTCCGGTCCCGGTTGCAAAACACGCGGCGGCCACGCTTTTCAGACACGTAAACCCAACCATTCCATCATGCATACATAGCCGCAAACGAAAACGCTGGCCATGCAGCGAACATGGACCAGCGCCAAAAAATCCTGTGGAGGCCGACAGCGAATCGCGCCATCCCGGAAGCTTCATTTTATCAAATGTCCATTCAATAAAACATTTAAAGGTATGAAAAAAACAGAACCTTTACTTTTCAAGGCCTACGGGCGCGTAGCCGCGCCCGGGAGTTTACTGCTGCGGGTAATGGTGGTGCTCGTGCTGGCTTGCCAGACCGCGTTCGCCGCTGACCAGCAGGAACTAATGTCGCGGCTTGTCACATTAAAATTCCAGAACCAGCGCTTCGAGAAGGTTATCAGCAGCATTGAAAAACAAACCAAAGCCCGCATTGTGTACAGCTCCGAGCGTATCAATGTGGGCAGGAATGTGAGTGTGGAAGTAAGTAAAAAACGGCTGGATGCGGTTCTGGACGAGATCCTTTCTCCGCTAAACCTCACTTATCGCCTGGTAGGCGGGCAAATCGTGCTAGAAAATATCGCCCGCGAAGAATCGGCAATTCCTGCAAAACCGCAGGCCATCGACCGGACCGTAACCGGCGTGCTCACCGACGAAAAAAACGCCGTGCTCCCGGGGGTAAGCGTGATCCTGAAAGGTACCAACCGCGGTACCAGCACCGACGGCCAGGGCAAGTTCAGCCTGCTCGTTCCCGACGATGCCGGCGCGGTGCTGACGTTCTCGTTTGTAGGTTACCAAAGCCAGGATGTGGTTCTCGGGGCGCAAACGACATTCAATATCTCTTTGAAACCTGATGTCGGCGCATTGGACGAGGTGGTCGTGATCGGGTACGGGGCCGTACGCAAGCGCGACCTTACCGGCTCGGTGGTGCAGCTTAAAAGTGAGCAACTGAAACAGGTGCCTTCCAATAACGTGCTCGACGCCGTACAAGGCAAGATCGCGGGCGCGGACATTACACGCAGCAGCGGGCAGGCGGGAGCGGGCGTGAACATTACCATCCGTGGTAACCGTTCGATAGGCGGAAATAACTCCCCGCTCATTATCGTCGACGGTGTGCAATATGGCGACCTGGCCGATATCAATTCCAACGACATCGAGTCGATGGAGGTTTTGAAAGATGCTTCGTCGATCGCGATATACGGGTCCCGCGGTGCGAACGGCGTTATTTTGATTACCACTAAAAAGGGAAAAAGCGGCCGTCCGGATATTTCTTTCAACTCCTACGCGGGTATTTCGCAAGTGACGATGTACCCCAGAGCAATGGATATCAACGAGTTCCGTGATTTCAAACGGGAAGCCTGGCGTGCAGCCGGCGTGTGGAATACGCCCGCCGACGATCCGTCGATCTTTACCAACGTGGCCGAGTACGATGCGTTGCAAAAAGGTATTTGGACTGATTACCAGAAAGAACTCATTCATCCCGGTTTCCAGCAAAATTACCAGCTCGGCTTTCGTGGCGGTTCTGAAAAGTTGAAATCCTACGTTTCAGTGGATTATTTCAATGAAAAAGGCATCCTGAAACTGGACGAAATGAAGCGCTACACGGCCCGTCTGAATGTGGATTACACGCTTACCGACTGGATGAAGATCGGTTTGCAAAGCCAGCTGACGTATTACAACCAGAGCGTCCGCCGCGATCCTTTGAACCAGGCCAACAAGATCAGCCCGCTCGGCTCCTTGTACGACGAGAATGGTAATTTCAACTTCCTGATGCTCGATGGGCAGACTGCTAACCCGCTCTCCGACGAGCAGCCCGGCGTTTTCAATAACAATATCCTCACAACACGGACGCTCACAAACGGTTACGTCGAAATCACCCCGCTCAAAGGGTTGACATTCCGCAGTACGTTGGGTGCGAACCTTTCCAATTCGCGCAACGGGGCCTATTCTTCCCCGAAATCCATCGACCGCTCGCTGACCGGCAAATCGCTGGCCACTTACAATGTTTCGAATGGCCGGACGATCAACTGGGAGAATGTGGTCACCTATCAAAAGGCGTTTGAACAGCACAATTTCACATTCACGGGTATCGGGAGCTCACTGGCAACGGTTTCGGATAATGCATCGGCATCCGGCGTGAACCAGCTGATCCCTGCACAGTTATTTTACTCACTGGGCAGTGCTACGGAGGAGATCAAAATCAATTCGGCTTATTCCAAAAACAACCTGGTATCATTTGCTGCCCGTGTGAATTATGGCTTTAAAGACCGCTATTTGCTGACGTTGACCGCCCGTAAGGACGGTTCTTCCAAACTCGCGCCGGGTAACAAATGGACGTTCTTCCCGTCGGCTGCATTCGCCTGGCGGATCATTGACGAGGGTTTTATGAAGAATTTCAAAAAGCTCAGTGACCTGAAACTGCGTGTGAGCTACGGTATTGCCGGTAACGACCCATCAGGTCCTTACGCAACGCAGACCACACTGACGCGCATTGCATTTGGTTTCGACGAAGTGGCTTATCCGGCCTACACCTTCTCGCGTAATGTGGGTAATGCGGCATTGGGCTGGGAGCTTTCGGCTACCCAAAACCTCGGCCTCGATTTCGGACTGTTCGACGGGCGCCTTAATGGCTCGATCGACTACTACGACACCCGTACCTCCAGCCTGCTCCTCGACCGTGGGCTACCTCCTACCACCGGTGTCACGACTGTGAAGCAGAACATCGGTAAAACCCGCAACCGCGGCTTCGAGGTCGTGCTGGGAAGTACCAACATCCGCACCCAAAACCTGACCTGGAATTCAAGTCTCACATTCACCCGAAACAAGGAGGAGATCACCGAACTCGTCACCGAGGGCAACGACATCGGTAACGGCTGGTTCATCGGCAGCCCGATCAGCGTGTTCTACGATTACGAGAAACTGGGTATCTGGCAAACTTCGGAAGCAGAGGCGGCCAAAGCCATGTCGCCTACGCAGTTACCAGGAGAAATCAAGGTAAAAGACCAGAATGGCGACGGCAAGATCGACGCCGTGAACGACCGGGTGATCCTCGGCACGCCACGCCCGAAATGGAGCGGCGGGTTGGATAACACCATTAAATACAAAGGGTTTGACCTAAATTTTATGATCTACGCAAGGGTCGGTTCAATGATCAACTCCGACCGCTATGCCCGTTTCGATCAGCAGGGTGTGGGCAACAGCACCGCCGGCCTCGATTACTGGACCCCGGAGAACCCGACCAACGATTATCCGCGGCCTAACAAGAATGCGGGGCTTAAATACCTCTCTACATTGGGTTACCGCGATGCCTCGTACGCACGTATCCGTAACGTGACACTCGCGTACAACCTGCCGGTCGACAAGTTCAATTGGAAGATCATCCGCGGCCTGCGCGTGTATGCGACTGCCAAAAACCTGGCCACATTCACCAAGCTCGACTATGACCCCGAGCGCGGCGGATCGGAGAACTTCCCGATGACCAAACTCTTCATTTTTGGTCTGAATGTGAACCTGTAACCCTTTAAACCAGTCAAAACAATGAGATCACAACTATTGAAAACAGGGTTTATAGCGGTTTCCCTTCTGGGGCTGTTTTCCTGTGAAAATGTTCTGGAAGAATATAATCCCTCGGGCCTGACCTCCGAGACCGTTTACACAACACCTGAAGGTTTTGAAACGCTTGTCAATGCCGCCTACTCCTACCAGCGCTGGTGGTATGGGAAGGAAGAAGGCTACAACATCGCCGAAACGGGCACCGACATCTGGACGAGCGGTGCAGGCGAGGTATACCGCGATTTGACCCAATATCTCAACCTCCAAGGCAGTAATGTGGCCCTTACCAACGAATGGCGGGAATTTTACGCAGCCATTAACCTCTGCAATGGTGGTATCAACCGCATCGAACAGGCGGGCCTTTCGGCTGCATTGCGTCCCGTGCGCGAAGGCGAGCTGCGCTTTTTGCGGGCATTTTATTACTGGCACATTGTCGAAACCTGGGGCGGAGTGCATTTCACCACCACCGAAACCAACGGCATTGTGACTACGGCCAACAAAACGCCGGTGGAGACATTCTATAATCAGATCTTCGAAGACCTGAAAATTGCCGTTAACAACCTGCCGGCGACCCAGCCGCAATATGGCCGTGTTACCAAAGGAGCTGCGCAGGCGTTCCTGGCCAGAATGTACCTCACCCGGGGTATGAACAAGGAGGCACTGGAAATGGCCAAAGCTGTTATTGACGGCAATTATGGGTACAAACTAGAAGCCAGCTATGCGGATCTCTGGAAAATGGGCAACCTTAAATCCAAAGAGGTGATCTATACGGTGGACTACTCCTCGAACCTGGCCCTGAACGACCTCGCCAACTCAACATTTAACCCGTACGGGCATGGCCGCGGAAGCAACAACGCGCATTTGCTTTTCCTGATGAAATATGACGACCGCCCGGGCATGATCCGCGACATTAACAATGGCCGGCCGTTCAACCGATACATGCCTACACGCTTCCTGCTCGACCTTTTCTCAGCCGACGACGCGCGTTACGAGGGCAGTTTCATGGAAACATGGTATGCCAATTCAAATACATTGCCGACGGGAATCGCCAAGGGGGATACTGCTGTTTATTGCACAAAACTGGAAATCCCGGACGCCGTAGAGACTTCGAAAAAGTACCAGACTTACGACCGCAGCGACATTTACCTAGCCGACGGAACCGTGAAGGATAACCTCCGCTACCCTACCCTTGCCAAGTTCATGGACCCCACCCGCGCGAGCCTGAACGAGGCGCAGAGCGCGCGCGACGTGTTTGTGATCCGGCTGGCGGAAGTGTACCTGATCGCGGCGGAAGCGGCAATGCAGCTTGGCGACCTTGCGGGAGCGGCCGCATATGTGAATGTGGTACGCACGAGGGCTGCAAAGCCGGGTAAAACCGCCGCAATGCAGGTAAAATCGTCGGATATCACGTTGGATTTCATCCTGGACGAACGCGCACGCGAGCTTGCGGGAGAGCAACTCCGCTGGTTCGACCTGAAACGTACGGGCAAGCTGGTGGAGCGGATCCGGAAGTATGCGCCCGACAATGCAGTGAATATCCAGGAACACCACACCATTCGCCCGATCCCGCAAACGCAGCTGGATGCGGTGGTGAATAAAAATGAGTTTAAACAGAATGCCGGTTACCAATAATCCATCTTAAATGTCTTCCTGCCCCGAAAAGCAGGAAGACCATTTTGCTATGACTTACAAAACACGAATTGCGGCACTTGCCCTCGCCGCGCTCGGCTATTGCGCCGCGCCCACGCAGGTAGCATCCGCCCAGAAGGCCGCCCCAGAATACAGCTGGTCGAACCTGCCGAAGATCCAGCAGCCGGTTTTCCGGAAGGATACCGTGCGCATTACGGCATTCGGCGCCGTGCCCGACGGCCACACCCTCAACACGAAGGCCATTAACCAGGCCATTGAAAGTTGCAGCAAAAAAGGCGGCGGCGTGGTGCTGGTACCGGCCGGGCTTTGGATTACCGGGCCTGTCGTGCTCAAAAGCAATGTAAACCTGCACCTGAGCGAAGCGGCGACGCTGCTTTTCACGACCGATAAGTCGCAGTACGCCATTGCCGAGGGCTTTTATGAAGGAAAAGCTGCCGCGCGGAACGAGTCTCCCATTTCCGGAAAAGACCTCGAAAATGTGGCCATTACCGGCCGCGGAATTGTGGACGGCAATGGTGATGTGTGGCGCGCGGTGCATAAAACGCAGCTTACCGAGCCGCAATGGAAGGAGAAAGTCGCATCGGGCGGGGTGCTCAAAGACGACGGCAAGACCTGGTATCCAAGCGAGCAGTTCAAAAAGGCCAGCGTCGAAAACAAAAGCATGCTGCTGTCGGCCGGTAAAAAGCCTGCGGATTTTGCCGATATCAAGGATTTTCTCCGGCCGAACCTGGTGGTTTTCAATAATTGCAAAAAGGTATTGCTGGAAGGCGTGACATTTCAGAATTCCGCGGCCTGGTGCCTGCATCCCCTCATGGTCCAGGACCTGACGATCCGCAATGTGCGCGTCAAAAATCCGGAATATGCGCATAATGGCGACGGTATGGACATCGAATCCTGCAAAAACTTCCTTATCGAAGGCTGCGTGCTCGATGTGGGCGACGATGCGATCTGTATCAAATCCGGGAAGGATGAAGAAGGCCGCAAACGCGGCATACCAACCGAAAACGGCGTTATCCGTAACAATATCGTGTATCAGGGCCATGGGGGTTTTGTGGTAGGAAGCGAAATGAGCGGCGGCGCCCGGAACATTTTTGTAGAACAATGCACATTCATGGGTACTGATAAAGGTCTGCGTTTCAAGTCGGTGCGTGGCCGTGGCGGCGTGGTCGAGAAGATTTATGCAAGAAATATCAATATGAAGGATATCCGTCAGGAAGCGATCTTTTTTGACCTCTACTATTTCGTCAAGTTCGCTACGGATGGTGAGCGCGATATGCGGCCGGTGGTGAATGAAGGCACGCCGGTTTTCAAGGATATGCATTTCGAAAATATCGTGTGCAATGGCGCTACCAAAGGCGTTTTTGTGCGCGGTTTGCCCGAAATGCCGGTCCGGAATATCGTTATGCAAAATATGGTGCTTTCTGCCGAGACCGGCGTGGAGCTCACCGATGCCGACAAGATTAGTTTCAAGAATGTGAAACTGATCACAAAACACTCCAAACCGGTCATTTTCACTGATAATGCCGCCAATATCACATTTGATAACCTGCAATACAACGACCACAGCGAAACGCTCATTTCGGTCAACGGCGAACGCAGCCAGAACATCAGCATCGCGCATACCGACGCTTCCAAAGCGCAAAAAGTGAAGGAATTTTCAAAGGGAGCACAGGAGAAGAGCCTGATTATTCATGAAGGGAAATAATTACTATTGGGTCGCCGGCGTGTTGCTGGCGACCACCACGTTTGCACAGAAAAACACTGTATGGAAGGCATCCCGGCCAGCACCGGTTTCGCAGACGTCCATTCCGGAAACATCCGTTTCGGAAACCTGGGTCGCCGATTTGCAGGATGGTCGTTATAAAAATCCCGTCCTCCATGCCGATTACTCCGACCCGGACGCTTGCCGCGTGGGCGAGGATTACTACATGACCGCATCCAGTTTCGATGCCGTTCCGGGCCTGCCCATTTTGCATTCCAAAGATCTCGTCAACTGGACGTTGATCGGCCATGCATTGCCCCGGCAGGTACCCATCGCGCATTTCGAAAAAACGCAGCATGGCAACGGTGTATGGGCCCCGGCGATCCGCTTTCACAAAGGCGAGTTCTTTATTTATTATCCGGATCCCGACTTTGGTATTTATGTGATTAAGGCTAAAAATGCCGCCGGGCCGTGGTCGGAACCGGTGCTCGTGGAGAGCGGGAAAGGGCTCATCGACCCCTGCCCGCTCTGGGACGACGACGGGCGCGTGTACCTCGTGCACGGGTGGGCAGGTAGCCGCGCGGGTATTAAAAGTGTGATTACCGTCAAGAAGATGAATGCGGAAGGCACGCAGGTGACAGACCCCGGTGTGCTGGTGTACGACGGCCACAAGATAGACCCGACGGTAGAAGGGCCTAAATTTTACAAACGGAACGGCTACTACTACATTTTCGCTCCGGCTGGCGGCGTCGCCACGGGCTGGCAGATTGTGCTGAGGTCTAAAAATGTGTACGGGCCTTATGAGCGAAAAGTGGTGATGGCGGAGGGGAAATCGGGTATCAACGGCCCGCACCAGGGCGCGTGGGTGACGACCAGCCCTGTTAATGGTAAGTCGGAAGACTGGTTCCTGCATTTCCAGGACAAAAACGAGTACGGCCGCGTCGTGCATTTGCAGCCGATGAAATGGGTGAATGACTGGCCGGTCATCGGCACCGACCCGGATGGGGACGGCATCGGAGACCCCGTTTTGACCTATAACAAACCATTAACCACCCAAAAATACCCGCTTGCAACCCCTCCGGAATCCGACGAATTCGCCGGACCGGCTCTGGGAAAACAATGGCAATGGCAGGCGAACCCGAAAGGCACCTGGGCAATGCCGGCGGCGGGCTTTTTGAGATTATATTCCTACAAAAAACCGGAGGAAGCCAAAAACCTCTGGGATGTGCCGAATGTCCTCCTGCAAAAGTTTCCGGCGGAGGAGTTTACGGTTACCACCAAACTAAAATTTAGCCCTAATGCAAATCTGGTGAACGAAAGGACCGGTCTGGTGATCATGGGACAAAGTTATGCAAGCATCTACCTCAAAAGCGGGAAGAATAAAACGGAGTTGATCTACGCAACCTGCCAAAAGGCGTTGGAAGGGAAGCCTGAAACGGAACGCGTGTTAGCGGAATTCAAACCTGAAACAGACCTGCATTTGCGTGTAAAAGTAAGCAAGGGCGGTAAATGCGAATTTGCATTCAGCGAGAATGGTATCGATTT
>CBIHPQ010000266.1:0-9561 GCA_966211825.1 uncultured Dyadobacter sp.
GAGGAATCCGATATTGAGAAGTACTTTGAGGTTATCGACGGCGCCCGTGACAAGCGGGGCTGCATTCTCGTGCAGTTTCCAGGGTCCGTCAAGCAGGCATTGGTCGAAAGAGTGGATTCGCTGCTATCCTCCATGCAGCAGGCCAACCGCAGTAATTGGCCGATTGCCGTCGAGTTCAGGCATAATTCGTGGTATACCGAGGAGACGTACGAACTGTTAAATGCGTACGATGCGGCACTGGTATTTCATGATAAGGCAGGCAGCGCGTCCCCGCAACCTGCGCCGGACGCCGCGCACGTATACCTCCGTTTCCACGGGCCTGGTGGAAATTACAAAGGCAGCTACGATCAGGGCCTGCTGTTTGAATATGCCGGCTACATTTCGGAATGGTTGAATGACGGAAAAACAGTGTACGTGTATTTTAACAATACGATGGGTGCGGCGCTCGAAAATTTACGCACGCTGGAAAAATTTCTGAAAGAGGAGTTTCTGACGGATCAGCTCCCTGCTTCCGTTAATTAAGGTTCAGGCCGACCGTGAGACCGATATATGGCTTGCCCTGGTAAATCCAGTATTGCCTGTTATGATCCAGCAGGTGGTCGATACCCAGCGCCAGTCCGAAGTTCAGCTTCTCGACAGCCATCAGGATGCAGGCCGCCTTCGACCAGATAAATCCGTCATATTCTACATTAATGTTGTCGTTGGTTACCCAGGGGTTCATCGGTGTAACGCCGATGCCTGTCGCAAAACCCGCCGAAAATCCCAGATGCGTTACCCTTTGATTCACTTTGCCGATCGGATTGCTTTTATATGACAGCTCGTAGGTATCATTCCGGTAACCCACATACACTGCTCCGTTGAGATGATTACTCAATTGGGGTGTGAACGAGTTCGTGGAAGGGCGGTATTTGAACGGTATCGTCAGCACGTCGAGGTCAAATGTATTTTTCCAATACTTGCTGGCAGCAATGTCCTTCTCGGCCGCTCCCGACGAATAGACCTTGGGTTTCAGGTTTTTGCGATCTGGTTTAGCAGTTTTCCATCCGGCCTGCAAGCGGTACACAAGCACCGAATCTTCTGCATTTTCGATATAGACCAGCGCATTCCGGTCTCCCTCCTTGGTTTTGTAGACGCCGTCGGTGAGCTTGTATTTGGGGCTATCTTTCAATGCATGGCAAGACGATAGCAACACTAATGCGAACAAATAAGGTAGTATTTTGTTCATATGCGATGGTTCGGGGGTAAAAGTGGGATGTGTTTTGGTTGTTAAAATAATGAATAGAAATTTTGTGCCACTAAACAGGTCTCTTTTAAGGTATTTGCCAAATTCGGGTTGGCAGTAGTAACTGTTTTTTGCATTTTTGATGCTATCAAATCGATCCGTCAACTTATTGCATGAACAGTACTCCCGCTCCGAAAGAACCGTTGTCGACCCGGCAACAGGAAAAATTAAGCGATCTTACCAATCAGAGTTGGAACCTGGAACTCGTCATTTCCGGCGCAGCGCTGTTTGCCGTCTTGCAGTTGCCCGACGTGCTGGAAAGACTCTTCGATTACATTCAATATAACCTGATCGCCGACAACGCCGGTGCCGGCCGGATGCTTCCGTTATTGGCGTATAATACCATGCGAGGGTCGTGTTATGTGCTTTTCATCGCGTTTCTGGCCAATTTTATCATGCGCGCATTCTGGGTAGGACTCGTTGGGCTCCTGGCCGTGTATCCCAGCGGGATACGTTACGATCGCATTCCTTTTGTAAGCAAAAGCAACCAGAAGCGCATGGAAGAGGAACTCGGGCCGCTCGATGGCTACATTCTGGCACTCGACCGGCGTTGCAATATTGTTTTCGCAACGGCTTTTCTATTTGTGCTCCTGCTGATTATCATCGGTTTTGGTTACCTCGCGGTCCTGCTCATTCACTCCGTCCTGCGCCCGATGATGCCGGTACATTATTGGGAAACACTGAAAGTCATAATCAATGTTTTAATGGGCGCGTACCTGGTGATCAGCCTCATTCTCAGCTTGCCGCAGCTCAAAGAAAAGCCCGCGTTAAATCACATCCAGCACCGGCTGGGCTCTTTGAACAAAATATTCCTGCTCGGTTTTTATCGACCTGTCAGCTTCATTACCAACACTTTTTACAGCCACATCTCCTACAAAAAAATGATCCGGTTCGTGATGCTGATGACGGCGGCCTTCTTTGTTTTGCTGGCTTTTCTCATCGGTTCAGACCTGTCGCGCATGGACGGCCACAAGCTCGTGATCGGGAAACGGCATTTGTTTACAGAAAGGAGCGACGGAGACTTTGCCGAGCCGGCGATGTACGATAATCAACGGGGCGAGAGTGCCTCTGTACCCGTCGCCAGCATTCAGTCCGACGTGATCAGGGAGCCTTTCATCCGTTTGTTCTGTGCTTATCCAAAAACACTGGACATCTTGCTGGCTGGCCGGGCCAAACCACAAGGGCCCGATCAGCTACCTAAGGAGGAAAAGCGGCGGCTCTTTGCCAGCTGGAGCTTAAAGAAATTGAATGAAACGGTGCAATTGAAGATCAACGACTCATTATACACCAGGCCTGACTTGCTGTTTTCTCAACGCGGCCCGCAAAATCAGGTCGGCTGGCAAACGGTGCTGATCCCGAATAACCTCAGAACGGGCAAAAACCAGCTTTCGATAACCTTGCGCAACGCAGCCACCAAAAAGGATGAAAAGCTTCTGAGCATTCCGTTCTGGTACATACCGGAGCGGTAGGAAGGTCACAAAAAAAGCACTCACGAAAATTTCGCAAGTGCTTGATTGTGAAGTGATCCCGTTGTGATTCGAACACAAGACCTACTGCTTAGAAGGCAGTTGCTCTATCCAGCTGAGCTACGGGACCTAAACTTTGAAAATGACGTACTGCCTAAGCTGTTGGTCTTTTCGGTCATAAAAAAAGGCAGTCAGCAGTGCAGGTTTACTGCATACGGCTTACTGCCTTTTTGCTTGTTGTCGGTGAGACAGGATTCGAACGGCAGCGGCCGACCGTCTGCGACCCTCTGGTCCCAAACCAAATGCGCTACCTATCTTTCCTATTTCAATCATGTCGGGGAGACAGGATTCGAACCTGCGACCCTCTGGTCCCAAACCAGATGCGCTACCGGGCTGCGCCACTCCCCGAGACTTTCTCTTTCTACTTTAAGAAAGAGCATTTTAAGAACGTTCAGAAACCGCGTGGAGGAAGCGGGATTCGAACCCGCGGGACCCTTGCGAGTACGGCAGTTTAGCAAACTACTGGTTTCAGCCACTCACCCATCCCTCCGTTCTTCCGTCGTTCTGGGTTGCAAATATAGCGGGTTCGTTTTCAGAAAAGCAAACATTTCAAGAAAAAAACTTCGTCAGAAGCTTGAAATGCCTATTTTTGGCAAAGTTTAAATTACCACAATACGTTCATTATGAACTGGAATTACCCCTTTGAGACCACCGAATATTTTTTTATATTTTTTTTCATCTTCGCCTACACAGCCTACATAATACGCACTGTCCGGATCGCCCGGCAGCTTCAAACCACTGCGCGGACACTTATCATCAAGCTCTTTTTACGCAGCATTACCTTCCTGCTTTTGATCGTTAGCCTCCTCGGGCCGTCGTTCGGAGAAGCCGAACGCGACATTCAGGCGAAGGGCAAGGACATTTTCATGGTGGTCGATCTTTCGAAATCCATGGACGCGGCCGACGTAACACCATCGCGGCTCGAAAAGGTGAAGTTTGAGCTGAACCGCTTTGTGGAGAACGAGCGGGCGAACCGGATCGGCATTATCATCTTTTCGAACGATGCCTACATACATGTGCCGCTCACGTATGACGCGGCTGCGCTCGAACTTTTCATCCAATCGCTTCAAACGGACCTGCTGCCGACGAATGGCACCAATGTGTGCGGGGCTATGGAAATGGCTTATAACAAACTCATGAATACCGCCGACCCGACCAGCCGCTCGAAAGTAATGGTACTGTTTACCGATGGCGAAAACAGCTCCGGTTGCAGCAATGCGCTGTTCAACAACCTCCGGCGCTTCGGAATCGGCGTGTATTCCGTCGCGGTGGGCACGAAGGTCGGGATCAGCATTCAGCAGAACGGCAAGCCGCTGATGGACAAAAACGACAAGCTGGTGATCAGCAAACTGGATGAAAATTTCCTGCGCGGTGTGACCAACTCTTCGCGCGGATCGTATTACGAACTGAATAACTCGAAGAACGATATTCAAAGGCTGATCAGTGATGTAAACCAGGCAGAAGGTGCCCTGGTGGATTCGCGGACGATTACTGTCGTATCCAACAAGTACTACTATTTCCTCGGCGCGGCACTGGTGCTGATCCTGCTCGACGTACTAATTACCATCGGAACATTTCGACTGTAAGCATCATTTTCCTATTTTTGCACGCAAATGTGAACCGATATGACGTCTCTGATCCTCTATGTCCTGCTTTGGCTTTGGGATAACCGTACATTCGATTCCATTACCAAGGCGAACCAGAGAAAGCTCGATGCCGAGCAGGCTTACCAGAAAAAAGAATTTAACAAATCGGCCGAGCTTTACCGGCAAATCACCTACGGCTCGCTCTTTTCGGATCCCGCCGCCAGATTAAACCTAGCCCATTCATTATACAAAATGGGCGATTACAAACAGGCGTTGAAACATTACCGCTTACTCAGCGATATCGACAATAACAGCATCGCGTCAGTGGCGAACGCACAGATTGCATTAATTCTTGTAAACAAAAAAGACACGGCCAGCGCACTCACCAACCTGAGGACCGCATTGCGCCTCGAACCCGCCAACGGGCTTGCGAGGGCCAATTATATAATCCTCAAAAAGAGCTTCTCGGGCGTGGAACAGCCGTCAGACCTGACTACCCGGAAACGGAGGTCGAACCAGCAGCAAACTACCCAGAGCCAGCCCGCAACACCGCCCGAACCGCCGCAGGAATCCAGGGAAGTGATGGAGGATTTTAAAAAGGAGGAATTACTGAAAAGCCTCAAAGCGATGAACATGACCGAAGAGCAGGCACGGGCCATCCTGGATGCCATGAAATCGAACGAATCCCAATATATTTACCAGCTCCGGCGCAAACAGTACAATAAAAAGCCCGGACAAAAGAGCGAAATCGAATGGTAATTTTACCAATAATCTAATGAACAGCATACCAGCAACCAACTTCCAGTTCCCCGGCCAGACGGCCTTTTACAAAGGGAAAGTCCGTGACGTTTACTCCTTTGAAAAACGTCTGGTAATGATCGCTACCGACCGCATTTCGGCATTTGACGTGATCCTGCCCCGCGCTATCCCTTACAAAGGCCAGGTCCTGAACCAGATCGCCGCCCACTTTCTGAACGCCACCTCCGACATTGTGCCCAACTGGCTCGAAGAAGTGCCCGATCCGAATGTAAGCATCGGTATCAAATGTCAGGCTTACCCGGTGGAAATGGTTGTGAGAGGTTATCTGGCAGGCCACGCGTGGCGGGAATATAAGTCAGGAAAACGCGAGGTATGCGGTGTGGCATTGCCCGAGGGACTGAAAGAAAACGACAAGCTCCCCCAGCCTGTCATTACCCCCACTACCAAGGCGCATGAAGGCCACGACGAGGATATCTCCCGCGAGCAGATCCTCGCGCAGGGGCTCGTGAGCGAGGATGAATACGAGCACCTGGAACGCTATACGCTCGCATTGTTCGCGAAAGGCACGGAAATGGCGGCCGACCAGGGGCTGATCCTGGTGGATACCAAATATGAGTTCGGTCAGCTGGATGGCACGATTTATTTGATCGACGAAATCCACACGCCGGATTCCTCACGATACTTCTACAAAGACACTTATGAGGAAAATCAGCGCGCAGGAGTGTCCCAAAAACAGCTTAGCAAGGAATTTGTACGGGAATGGCTGATCGAGAACGGCTTCCAGGGCAAAGACGGCCAGACTGTGCCGGAAATGAACGACGAGCGCGTGCAATCGATCTCCGATCGGTATATTGAGCTGTTCGAAAAAGTAACGGGGATGAAATTCCAGAAGAACAACCTGGACCACCCGTTGGAAAGAATTGAAAAGGCTATTTTGCGTGCGATAGCGTAAAGCATTGGCCTCTATCTGTTTATGCAAAACTTTTGTTCGACAAAACGACAAACGCAATGGATTTTAAACTGGAAAAGAAGGAGCAATACGCCTACATGGAACTGGCTGAGGCTGCCTTCGCACAAGACGTTCCGGCCGCATTCGAAGAAACGGCGCGATCGCTGTTCAGAGAGGGTTATCACAGCCTGATCGTTAATATGCAAACAGTAAAATCGCTGGACGCAACCGGAATTACTACCTTAAAGAAAGTGAACCGCCTCTGCGCGAACGACCTCGGTATGCTCGCGATCGTGACCCGCGACGACGATTTTATAGATACACTGGAAGACCTGCGCATTCCCGACCTCACGGTTTTGCCTACAAAAGAGGAAGCAATCGACGCGATTTTCATGCACAGCCTGGAAAATGAGTTCGGTGCCGGCGACGACGATTATGACGATGAAGATTACGAGGGCGTGAGCGAATCGAAGGAGCCTTGATATTTGAATAGTATAATTTTCAGCCTGTTACGAGAACGTCCCGCCGAAGCCCGGCGGGACGTTTTTTTGCTGTCGTTTCAACACTTTTTATATTTTCCTTAGACGGTTTTTGTAATCCTCCAAGGTGCGAAAAACGGCCTTCCGGTGATGGGAAAATGGTAACTAATCGCGGGATTCGTTACATGTTTATCAATATTTCGATAATAATTGTAATTAATCGGCCAAATGCATATTAGTGATAGAAAATTTTGCCATTCCCATTATAAGCCAAATATTTTTTATGAGTATCTTGCGTGGCTTTACCCAAAACATCACACACTGGCGGTTTCGCTTTCCTTTTAAAGTGCTTATTTAAACAGATTCTAATTACGAATTTGTTAATTACTCTACAATTCGATAAATGTCGCAAATGTCTGAACAAATGGTAGAAAATCAGGGACTGTACCGCCCGGAATTTGAGCATGATGCATGTGGAATTGGTTTCCGGGCTAACATCAAGGGTCGTAAGTCGCACCAGATCGTGGCTGATGCCATTCATATGCTTGAAAGGATGGAGCATAGGGGTGCAACTGGTTTTGACCCTAACACCGGTGACGGTGCTGGTATTTTAATTCAGATCCCTCACGAATTCTTTGTAGAAGAATCTACCAAATTGGGCTTCCATCTGCCGCCTGCAGGTGAGTATGGTGTAGGGATGATCTTTTTCCCGGGCAATGAGCTGGTCAGGGAAGAATGCAGGGATATCCTGAACCGAAAGATCAAGAAGCTGGGCCTTCAACTGCTCGGCTACCGCGAGGTACCTACCCTGAACAATACCCTGGGCGAAGGCTCGCTTTCCGTTGAACCGGCGGTAGAGCAAGTGTTCATCAAACGCCCTGACGACATTACCGACGACCTCGCATTTGAACGCAAGCTGTTCATCCTGCGCCAGGTATCTACCCGTTTGATTAAAGACACCGTGCAAGGCGGCGCGAAGTTTTACTATTCGTCGCTCTCCTGCCGCACGATCTCCTATAAAGGACAGCTCACCACTGCCCAATTGAAATATTACTTCCCGGATCTTGAAAACGAATCGGTTGTATCTGCATTGGCAGTAGTACACTCCCGTTTCTCGACCAACACCTTCCCATCATGGGAGCTGGCCCAGCCATTCCGCTACATCGCGCACAATGGCGAGATCAACACCGTGAAAGGTAATGTGAACTGGATCCGCGCCGGTGAAAAATCCTTCGAATCGAAATTCTTCACGAAGGAAGAAATGGATATGCTCCTGCCGATCTGCGACCGGAACCAGTCCGACTCCGCTAACCTCGACAATGCGATCGAATTGCTGCACCTGTCGGGCCGCTCATTGCCGCACGTCATGATGATGCTCATCCCCGAAGCATGGGACGGCAACGACCAGATGGATGCCGAGCGTAAGGCTTTCTACGAGTACCATGCTGCGATCATGGAGCCCTGGGATGGTCCTGCGTCGATCTCGTTCACCGACGGTAAAATCGTAGGCGCTACGCTTGACCGTAACGGTCTGCGCCCTTCGCGCTACTGGGTACTCGACGACGACACCATCATCATGGGATCGGAAGCCGGTGTATTGGAAGTAGACCAGGCAAGGGTTGTGACCAAAGGCCGCTTGCAACCTGGACGTATGTTCGTGGTGGATTTGGAGCAAGGCCGCATTGTGCCCGACGAAGAAATTAAATCGCAAATCTGCTCAGCGAAGCCTTACCAGCAATGGCTGGATGACAACAAACTGCACGTAGACGCGCTTGACCACCCGATCCGCACCTACCGCGCTTACGACGACAATGCATTGCTGAAACGTCAGGTAGCATTCGGTTATACTTCGGAAGACCTGCGTATGATCCTTGCACCGATGGCCCAAACCGGGCTTGAAGCGATCGGATCAATGGGTACCGACTCGCCGTTGGCAGTGCTTTCGGAGCAAAGCCAGCATTTGTCTACCTATTTCAAACAGCTCTTCGCACAGGTGACCAACCCGCCGATCGACTCGATCCGCGAGCGTGCGATCATGTCGCTGATCTCTTTCGTTGGCAGCACGGAAAACATTCTCACTGAAACACCAAAACATTGCCGCCAGATCGCACTACCGCACCCGATCCTTTCGGTGCAGGAATTCGATAAGCTGCGATTTGTGGATAAAGACGGCTTCCAGGCCAAAACCATTAATACTTACTTCCGCGCCGACCAGGGCGGAAAAGCACTGGAAAGAGCGCTGGAAAGAATCTGCCGTTACGCGGTAGACGCTATCGAAGATGGATTTGAGATCCTGATCCTCTCCGACCGCGCCATCGACTCCGACCACGCGCCGATCCCCTCACTGCTCGCAACGGCAACCATCCACCACCACCTGATCCGCGAAGGATTGAGAGGAAAAGTAGGTTTGCTGGTTGAAGCGGGAGACGTTTGGGAAACCCACCACGTTGCCACATTGATCGGTTACGGTGCTGCGGGCGTGTGCCCTTACATGGCATTCGAAACGCTTGCGCACATGAACCGCAAAGGCATGATCGAAGGCGAGTTCACTGACGAAAAACTGCATTACAACTACATCAAGGCCGTTAACAAGGAGCTTTTGAAGATATTCTCGAAAATGGGAATCTCGACCCTGCAATCTTATCAGGGAGCGCAGATCTTCGAATGCGTGGGCTTGAACAAGGATGTGATCGACAAATATTTCACAGGAACCATCTCGCGCATCAGCGGTATGGGCATTCCTGAGATCGCCCGCGAAATCCTGGTGCGTCACAAAGTGGCCTACCACGAAAGCGCGGAGCAAAAGCCACGACTCGAAGTGGGTGGTGTTTACCAATGGAAACAACGTGGTGAAGCACACATCTTTAACCCGCAGTCGGTGCATTTGCTGCAACAATCAACCCGCAATGCGAGCTACGAGCAGTTTAAGAAATACTCTAAACTGATCGACGACCAGAGCCACAAAGCGCTCACGCTCCGC
>CBIHPQ010000267.1:0-9544 GCA_966211825.1 uncultured Dyadobacter sp.
GCACGATCTTCCTGGAAGACACTCAGGCATTCCCTCCAGTCAGAAGCAGAAGACACAATATCAAAAGCATTTGCAACAACAGCAAATGCCATTGTCTTCTCACGGCGATAGTTTTGTCCCCATATCAACAACAGCTATCAACGCTAACCTTTGCAGCCAATCTGATATGAATCATCCGGTTATACTTACTCATCTTGTCCATCCGCATCCCCTGGAATGTGCAGCAGTTGCTGACTGGTTATTGAAGAATACTTACGTTCAACTGACCGGAAAGGGCAGCAGCCTGGAAAAATTTACGCAATCCTCAGAACCTGGTGCAGTTGAAATGGTTATTGTCTTCCAATACCGCACCGCCGAAATTGCCGGCGAGATCATTGCCGCCAGAAAAATCCAGCCCCGGCTCAAATTCCTGCTCGTTGCACCCACATCATGCCTCGATTCGGTGCGCGAAGCGATCCATTCGGGAGTTCATGGCTACATCGATCCGACGGCAGAGGTGGAGGAATGGGAATGGGCCATTAAATCGCTTTCGGAAGGAAAGACCTATTTCGGCCAGCAAGTGATGCTGCAACTGGCCGGGCCATTTGCAGCAGACCGCGATGTGAGGGAGCCCTCGCCTGACGTAAAAAATTTTCTCAGTAAAAGGGAGCTCGAAATTCTGCGGCTCGTCGCCAACGAATATTCTACCAACCGCATTGCCGATGAGCTGTTTATCAGCGGCAAGACTGTCGAAACGCACCGGAGAAACCTGTTTCAAAAACTGGGTGTAAAAAATTCAGTAGGCTTGACCAAAGTTGCTGTCAGGCTTGGTATGGCTTAACAGCCTTGCCGATAAATTAATACATCATTTTCATATAGTTTCACTTTTCCATCACTTAAACTCAATTTAACCTCGCTCTCACTGACACTCGTTTACGGCGCCCTTGTGACGGCACTGTCCTGTACAGACCACGAAGTGCCCTCTGAACCCGAAAGCGGGCCCGGTACACTGAACGCATAAGCTACTCCGACCGCAACGTATCGGCCGGGTTGCTGGTAGCGGTGCGATAGGCCTGCACGCCGATGGTAAACAGGCCGATCAGCAACAGACTTAGGACGCATCTTAGAAACACGCCGGGGCCTAGCGATGCGTGATATGTAAAAATATTCAGGAAAAGGCCTCCGAGAAAGTAACCCAGGGGCATTGCGATTACCGAGGCAATCAGGATCAGTTTTACAAAACCCGAACTTAGCAAAGTGATGATCTGCGTTACGCTTGCGCCCATCACTTTGCGGATCCCTACTTCCTTGATCCGCTTCTCAGTGGTATAGGTAACCATCCCCAGCAATCCCATGCCGGCGATCAGGAAGACGATGAAAACGATTACAGAGGTGAAGCGCTGGTCGCCTCCTTCGGCATAATCTTCGTAGAGTTGCTTTTCGTACCATGAAAAAACAAAAGATTCGCGTGGGTGAATTTGTTTCCAGACTTTTGCCAGCGAGGCTTCGATATGCTCCTTGTCTGCGTCGTTCCCCACTTTAAGTGATAGCACCTTTATTTCCGCGGGATCATAGGCCAATACCAATGGCGCGACCGGCAATTCGTAACGCATGAAACAAAAGTTCCTGACTACGCCTGCCACCTGCACGTCGGTTTCATTAAGCCGGATCGTTTGTCCGATGACCTCTTTTGGGTTATTGAACCCCAGCATTTTCACTGCTCTTTCATTGATCACAACAAAGCGGGCCGTGGTATCCCGAAAGGTTTCGGGCAGGTTTGTACCCGCGACGAACTTCAATTTCATATTATCGATAAAATTGGCATCGGCCGCATAGATATAGGTATCCTGCGGGACGAGTTTCTGTCCCTTTGCGCCAATATTACTGATTTTCGCCTTTCCCGACCCCTCATTAAGCGTGGCCGAGGCCAGCCCGACTTTTTCAACATCTGCAAGTTTTGAGATTTCCGTCGCCAGCAATTTGAAGTCTGCGGCGGTCACGGGAATATTGAGAATGCCTTTCCTGTTAAAATTCTCATTATCAGTGGCCATATAATCAAACTGACTATTGGAAATGCCTGTAAACGTCATGAATACAAGCGCCACTACGAACTGGATTACAACCAGCGATTTGCGGAAACTGATCTTTCCGACACCCGACGGCCCCAGCTCTCCCTTGATAATCTGCGCGGGCTCATAGGCAGACAAAATCCTGGCAGGCAATATGCCGGCCAAAATGCCGGTCAGTAGCGTAAAAAGTATGAAAGACAGCCAAAGCACCCCCGTTCCGTTCACCTGGTAGTTCAGCCAACCGACATGTACGTAGGATTGGAAGAACAACAATCCAACATATCCAACCCCCAGGGCCAGAAAAGCGATAACAACTGTCTCGGTAAGGAATTGAAAAATCAACTGCCCGCGCTTTGCTCCGGCTACCTTGCGAACTCCCACTTCCCGGCCACGGCTTAGTGACCGCGTCAATGTCAGGTTCACATAATTGAAGCCTGCCAGCAGGATTACGATCAGCGGAACAAGCAAACCCACCCCGATTTTCCAGTAAGGCTCCACATACGGGTTGTTGATCAAACCTTCCGAATCCAGCGGAATATCTTCGAGGCGCTGGCTTCGGTATGCATGTTTTTTCAGGTCTTTAAAAGCCACCTGCTTATTGTTTTGAGCGGCGATCTTGCCGGTTGCCGCGTCCAATGCCGCCTGGTTGCTTCCTTTCGTTAAAAGCACGAAGGTGTAGGTGTTGTAATCCTGCCAGTTACCGGTATCAATGCCCTGGTTCAACTCACGAAAGCTGGCCATCGAAACCACCAGATCTGACTTCAAATGCGTTGTAAAAGGCTTAATGGGCGCGAAAACACCTGAAACGGTAAAAACACCCATATCCGGGCTGATAAGGGTTTTGCCGACCGGATCTGCCTGGCCGTAAAAACGTTCGGCCATTTCCTTTGTCAGCACCACCGTCCGTGGTTCAATACAAGGCAATCCCTTTTCGAGTTTAAAGCCAAAAATATCGAAATAGGCAGGGTCCACGTACATTCCGTTGACCCTGAGCGATTTGATACCATTATTGAGGTTACCTCCGAAATTCCGCACCACCCTGGCCGACTTCTCGATCACACTTTGACCGGCACCCAGTTTTTCTCCCAGGGGCATCGGAGACGACGCCAGCGAATAATGCTTATCGTCTTTGGCCGTCGCATCGGTGATGATGCGGTACGTCCGGTCGGGATATGGGTGAAATGAATCCTTTTCAAAACTGGTCTGCACCTGCATCAGCTGTAAAAAACAAAATGCCATCGCCAACCCCAGGCCGACAATATGAATAACCGAAAACAATTTGTGTTTCCACAAATTTCGGATGGCGATCTTAAAGTAGCTTTGGAACATGGAGCCAATGTATTTGTCCGGTATGCCAAGGTATGTAAAATAAACATACCTGAATTATTAACACTTGATAATCAATATTTTGACAAACATATAAGCATCCTCTCCCGTCCAAAACCGAACAGTACGGGCAGTTGACCGCCGTACGGATACGGCGGTCGGTTAACTTCCTCACAATATATTTTTCCGGCTAGTCACCATCCCTCCCGCCACCGCGCATGTAAGGCACGCTGCGATGATGAGCAGGACATATAATGCTAACTCCCCAAAATGACCTGATTTTTATCTTCACCTTTTGATTGCAGCCAAGGCCTTTTCTATCTTGGAAGCGACGCCCTGGCTGGGCCGGTCGGTAAAGTTTTCGATGACGTTCCCATCAGCGCCGATCAGGACGTAATGCGGGTATACGCTTACCATGTAGTTTTTAGCCAGCGTATTTGTCCAGGCCCGGTTGGAGAACAAGTCAATTGTTTTTAGACCAAATCTTTTGGAAGTAGCTCTCCATTTTGTAATCTGCTGATCATCAGCCACGCCGGGCGTGCCGGTACATATGCTGATGATCTTGACCGGTTGATCCTTGAATTGCTCTACAAGCTTATTTTCATAGGGGATCTCTTTGATACATGGTCCGCACGTCGTGAACCAGAAACTGAGATAAACCACCTGCCCCTTGTATTGATTCAGTGTTACCAGAGAATCATTTAAATCGACCAAAGCGAAATTAGGTGCCTTGTCGCCGGATTTAAGCAGTTTGATATTTGACTTCGCACGGTCCTTTATGTAGTCAACCAGGTATTGATGATTTGCCGGAAAGTCTTTTTCAAATTTTGTTTCAACCCAGTTCGGATTATCGACAGAGCCGCTCAGCTCCCAGATCTCGAAAAAAGAACCCAGGTTTTCGCCCAATTCTTGTTTTGCGTAATCGTACAGATTCTTCAAGCCCAATTTCTTTCCGGATTGACGCATCTGCCAGAAGAGTTGCTCACGAAGGAATCGAAGGTAATCATATTGATACATGATGGCTTCGTTCCTTACTTTAATCCTGCTTTTGAATGAATAATATGATTCAGGAATCACCTGTTGCTTCTTCTGGTATATCGTTTGGTACCAAACCATATAAACCCTGAGCCAGGCGTCGGTGTAGTTTAAAGCGTTTGTCTCATAAGTAATAAACCAATCCGGAAGGCGATGGGCTTCTTGAAAACTTTTCCAGAACTCAAATTGAGCTGCATAGCTTTTATCCATTTCCTGCTGAAATCGGCCCAGGTTTGCAGCGCTCACACCCACATTCATACATTCTTGGACAGGATCTTTCAAGGCCCCGGCTTTTGACTGATAATACTGTTGAATTTCTTTGTTCTTCCCGACAAAGGACAAAAGTGGCCGTCCGGCTCCGTCATTTCTATTAGCTATTAATACGCTGATCGTATCTCCGGGCGCACCCACAACCCGGTATGTGGAGTCGGCTATGTGCAGGAAAGAGACTCCCAAATTGCGGCAAGGGCCTTGCAAATAAATTTCACGCTTATCAGGTGTCAATGTGTCCTGTAACATACTCACGTCATCCTTTGGAAAGCTATGGTAAGTACCTAACTTCACAAGAACGTTCTCCGATTGCGGGACAGATTTGATATGTATGGTCATCACGCCATCTAAGTCCAGATTTTCAGCCGCTTTATGGCTGACCTGTTGCGAGCCAGCGCTCAAAGTAGTAATTACCAGGAAAACAGGGGTTAATAGTCTCATATTTTATATATTTAAGAATATGATATATTCAAATATAGGCTAATATCCCTGGTCTGTGATATTCCGAAGGTTATTTTTCTTCCGGCACACGTCGATTGCTGCGCCGATTCCGATGATAGTCGCACAATGGTACGTGCCGGCGCCAGCCGCGAGAAGATCGCGGAAACGTATTTACAGCCGTCACCCACAGCGCCACCCGCGCGGGGGGGGGGGTTGGTGTGACGGCCTGTTCGCTTTGAGGCTTTTGAAGAAATCAGTCAGAAGGAGGGCCCGTTCGCCTAGTAAGCTATTTTGCTTTAACGATAAGCAAAGCGGAAGTCAGCGGCGATTTTAGTACAGGTTCGCCATTATGTTGAAATTGGGTATACTTATAAATATTCGCGCATTCACTTTTTTCCTGCTCATACCATACATCCAGTGTGTCGGAATCCCGGCTGTTGAGTTGTAGCCTTAAAGACGACTTCCCTTGCTTGTTTTTATCACAATCCGCATAAAATACGTACGATTTTAATTCGGGAAAATACACATTTGTTACCATGACGCTGGCCTTGCCGTCTTCGTCGAAAAGCCTGATAGAATCAACGGAATAGCGGGCCTGGGCCGAGCCAACCAGGTCGTTTCCATCGTCGTCGACAATTGAAAATGCGATCGGCGCCGTTGCGCGCATATCCATGTCCGAGCAATTGTCGCAAGCCGAAAATGTAAAACTACATGCAGCGGCGAGCAATATCAGGTATTTAGCAGAGCGAATGTTCATTTGCGGGAAGTTTCGATGTCTGACACAATGAAGTGAATTTTCGTTGCAGCGAAAGGGTTCAGATTTTTTTAACTTATTTCCCAAAATCAGGTAGGGTATTGTTTTAAAATTCTGTCTCTGTAACAAATGGTATACTAAATATTCGTCGGTTTGGAACAGATGCAGAATATGAATTTGACTGATCCTTTGCGGGAAGGAAGTTTGATGCAAGCAAATTCCGAGCACAATCAGGAAACAGGTCCGGAGTTACCTGTCGACAAGGAGTTTTTTATCAAGAGTGTGTTTCAAACAGATGTCAAAAAGGGATACGATCTCTTGTTCCGCCATTACTATACGCCTTTATGCAGCCATGCGGTCAGGTACGTATATTCCAAAGAGGTAGCTGAGGATATTGTATCTGAAGCATTTCTGTCCTTCTGGAAAAAGGCTGTGCATGAGCATATCACGACTTCGTTCCGTGCTTACTTGTTCGTATCGGTGCGAAACAAATGTTTCAGCTATCTCAAATGGGAATTAAGGAATGAAGTAGCCGAGGAACTGGAAGACGCAACGCTCGTGTCAGTCCATATGCAGCCGGATCGTCTCATGGAATTTGACGAACTCTATATGAAAATCGAGCGGATCATCGCCGGATTTCCTCCTCAAAATCAGAAGGTTTTTTTAATGAGCCGTTTTGGCGGGAAGTCCTATCAGGAAATAGCGGACAAACTTCACATTTCAAAAAAAGCAGTCGAGGCGCATATCAGCAAAGCACTTGTCGAACTACGGAAAGCACTCAAAAGCTACCACCTGGTGATTATTGCGGGCCTGTCAGAATTGTTTTAAAAACACAAAAAAATGAGACCAGAATTGACGAAACATACCGTCTTCACCTACTTCTCGGGAGACGCAACCACTCTGCAGAAACAAATAATAGCAGACTGGCTGGCGCACGGGCAAAATGCGGAGACCTACTTTGAATGGCTGGAAGAATGGGAAAGAACGCAGCTCCAGTTTCAGCCCGATACATCGGCTGCATTGCTGGCAGTTACGGAAAAACTGGCCCGGGAGCATGACCCCGCTCCAAGCCAGCTGGCATTTCCGGCCAGGAAAGCTTCCGCCAAAACGGTTATCCTCTGGGCGGCAGCCAGCCTGTTCATGATGATGTCCGGGGCATACCTGGGCAGGGATTTTTTGATGTACCGTACGTATCAAACCGCCTTCGGAGAGCTGAACAGGTTTTGTCTTGACGACAGCAGTATAGTGATGTTGAATGCCAACTCGACTTTGAAAGTCCCCAGATGGGGTTTTGGCAAGTCTACCCGGCATGTATACCTGCAAGGAGAAGCGGAGTTTTCAATCAGGCATACTACTGATCACCAATACTTTAAAGTCCATAATGCCGACAATAGCCTGATAACCGTGCTCGGGACGGAGTTTGTAGTGTACACCAGGCCGAGGCAAACCAATGTGGTACTCAACAAAGGTAAGGTTGAGCTTTCTTCCTATGCTGTCGAAAAGCCACTTACCATGCTGCCGGGGGATCGTGCGACCATCGAGAAAAACGGAAAAATAAAGGTTGAGAAACTATCGGAAGCGCAGCTCGTGCAGCATTCGGCATGGAAGCAGCACCGGTTCGTCTTCAATGACACACCCTTGCGGGAAGTCGCCGCAAAAATTCACGAGGTTTTTGGGGTTGTGGTGAAAATAAACGACAAAGAACTCGCCACCCGCACCGCAACGGGCTCATTCCCCGCCGAAAATGCCGAAGAGCTGCTTTCAAACATGTCATATATGTACAGCTTTGAAATCACGAAAGCTGAAAATAAGCTCATACTAATTCCTAACCCCTAATTTTTGTCTCATCCTAACCTGCCGATTTATGAATTTAAAGTTACAGCTGATAAGGTTTTTCTGCCTCTGTCTTGCAAGCGGCGCGATTCCAAATCCGGTTTTAGGCCAACTCCTTGCTAATTCGAAAACGATTGTCCGGCAGTCCGACACGCGGCCGCAGTTGAAGGAGCTGGCGGATATGCTGTTGATACTTAAAGACAAATATCAGGTGGATTTGCTGTTTGAAGAGAAAATACTGCATAAGATCATGGTTCCGGCCAACAGCATCCGCCCGTCGGCCTCCTTTGAAGAAAACCTGGAACTGCTGCTGCATTCGACAAAGATCCAATTCAGGAAAGTGAAGAAAGGGACATATGTTTTGCTGGATGAAAAGATAAATCCTGCGCTCATTCAAAAACCTCTGGAGGGTATTTCCGGTCAACCGGCGGAAAGCAGCAACGTGAAGGCGTTGGAGCTGATGGGAAGAAAGATCCGGGAATTTTCGAAAACAAATGCGGATGTGCCTGTTACCGGCCGTGTTACCGATGAAAAAGGGGAAGTGCTTCCCGGCGTGAATATCACGGTGAAGGGTACTTTGCGGGGTGTAGCCGCGGATGCATCGGGAAATTACAGCCTGATGGTGCCCGAGGGCGATGTTGTCCTCGTTTTTTCCTTCGTTGGATACGTAACCCAGGAAGTACCGCTGGCCAACCGCAAAACACTCGACGTGATCCTGCGCCCGAACAATCAAAATCTGGACGAAGTGGTTGTCGTCGCTTTCGGTACCCAGCGGAAAGAAAGTATCGTAGGGGCCATCTCGACGATTTCTGCGAGCGACCTCAAAGTGCCCGTCAGCAAACTCAGCAATGCATTGGCCGGCCAGATCGCGGGTATCGTCTCCGTACAGGGAAGCGGCGAGCCTGGCTCAGGATCGAGTTTCTGGATTCGTGGTATCAGCAGTTTCGGCGCCAATAATACGCCGTTGATCCTGGTGGACGGTATCCAGCGGTCCATGGACCTGGTCGATCCGGAGGACATCGAGTCCTTTTCGATCCTGAAATATGCCAGCGCGACGGCCGTTTATGGGGTAAGAGGTGCAAACGGCATTGTCCTGATCACGACAAAAAAGGGTAAATATTCTGATAAGCCAACCATTAATGCCCGCTACGAAAGGGGTTTCCTGGCTCCCACAAGATTACCGAAGCTGGCCAATGCGAGCCAATGGATGGACTACTATAACGACATTAGCTATGACGCGAACGGCTCTACCCCTTTTCCCGATCATGTGAAAGAGAAATATCTCTCGGGTGAGGACCCCGACCTCTACCCCAACGTAGATTGGATGAAGACGATTTACAAGGACGCGACAACCAGCAACCGCCTGAACCTGAATGTGTCGGGCGGAGGGAAAATCGCCCGGTATTATGTTTCGGGATCTTATTACAATGAAAACGGCCTGTTCAATCCGGTCGTCAGCAAGTCGTACAACCCTTCGGTGAGTTACAACAAGTTCACCTTCCGGTCCAATCTGGATGTCGACATCACCAAATCCACTGAATTAAGCCTTAACCTTTCAAACACTTACGAAAATAAGAACCGCCTGGGGGTCAACATGGACGCCATGTATGTGATGGTAATGACCACGCCGCCTATTTCCATTCCGCCCTACTATTCCGATGGTACGCACGCCCAGCCGCTCGTCGGCGCCAATCCCTACTATTCGTTGAACTCCACGGGATACTCCCAGGATTTCTGGAATACATCGCAATCCCTGATGAGTATCACGCAGGACCTGGGTGATTTTGTATTGCCGGGTTTAAAATTCAATATCAAATTTTCATGGGATGCAACCAAT
>CBIHPQ010000268.1:0-9529 GCA_966211825.1 uncultured Dyadobacter sp.
TGGGACACCTTCGAGAACGATATCGATTTTCTGATCGTCGCGGGTGGCGACGGCACGGTACGGCGGGCAGCCAAAGCGCTCATGAAGCGCAAGCGGCTCGATAAGCAATACCCCCTGGCGTTGCTGCCGCACGGCACGGCCAATAACATCGCAACGGCACTGCGCATTGAAGGACATCCGAAGGACATTATCCCGCACTGGCACCACTACCGCCTCCAGCCGTTCGATATAGGTCGTGTGCATGGCGTAGGCGATGATCTCTTTTTCCTCGAAGCATTCGGTTACGGGATATTTCCCCGGCTGATGAAGGTCATGGACAAAATCGAAAGCAATATCGGCGATACGGCGGAAGAAAAGCTGAGGGCAGCGAGGGCCGTGCTACTGGAAATCGTGCAGAGTTACGAGGCGAGGCCGTGCACGATCGTGGCCGACGGCGTGGAGCATTCGGGCAACTATATTATGGTCGAAATCATGAATATCCGCTCGATGGGGCCAAACCTGGTGCTCGCCGGTGACGCCGACCCCGGCGACGGCATGCTGGATGTGGTGATGGTTTCGGAAGGAAGCCGCAACAAATTCGAGTCGTTCCTGCTCAACCTTATTAATAATGAGGACAAGGAATTATGCTTTTCGACCATCCGGGCGAAGAAAGTGAAGATATTCTGGGACGGGAAAGACGTCCATGCGGACGATGAACGGCTGAAAATTGAAAAGCCGGTAGAGGTGGAGATTGAAGTACTGCCTGATATGATGCAGTTTATGATCACCGAACAGGTGACGTCATAACTTTTGGTTATAGCGGATAACCAATTGTGATTGGCGACCGATGTGAATGACTAGTACTTTTGGATCATCAAAGTATTCCAAAATTCTCATTCACATCGGATTATGATTCACACAGACATTTGCATTATCGGCGCGGGGCCAGTTGGGCTCTTCGCGGTATTCGAGGCCGGGCTGCTGAAAATGCGTTGCCACCTCATCGATGCCCTGCCCGTAGTGGGAGGGCAGCTCGCCGAAATATATCCTCAAAAACCCATTTACGACATTCCCGGAGCCCCGGCCATCATCGCCGAAGACCTGGTGAACAACCTCATGAAGCAGATCGAGGAGTTCAAACCCGGTTTTACATTAGGCGAAAGGGTAGAAGCGCTCGAAAAACAAGACGATGGCAGCTACATTGTCCGCACCAATGAAGGTACCAATGTGCATTGCCAGGTGGTGGTGATCGCTGCCGGGCTGGGCAGTTTCGAGCCGCGCAAACCTGCCGTGGAGCAACTCGAATATTTCGAAGGCAAAGGCGTGCATTATATGGTGAAAAAGCCCGAACAGTTCCGGGGCCGCAATGTGGTACTGGCCGGCGGCGGCGATTCGGCGCTCGACTGGACGATTTTCCTGGCCGATATCGCTTCCCGCGTGACACTCGTGCACCGGGGCGACACTTTCCGCGGAGCGCCGGATTCAGCCGAAAAAGTATATGACCTGGCGGGAAAAGGCAGGATCGACCTCATTCTTCAGGCACAGGTGAGTAAGCTGGGTGGTAACGGCGTGCTCAAAGAAGTGTCCATTCTGGGTAACGACAAATCACTCACCACTATTCCCACCGACGATTTTATTCCCCTTTTTGGCCTTAGTCCCAAGCTCGGCCCGATCGCCGACTGGAACCTGGGCGTCGAAAAGTCGGCGGTGATCGTGGATACGTTCGACTATTCGACCAACGTGGAACGCATTTATGCCATCGGCGACATCAATACCTATCCAGGCAAGCTGAAACTGATCCTGTGCGGTTTTCACGAGGCGGCAATCATGATGCAGAGCGCATTCAAGTATGTCTATCCGGACCAGAAATTAAGTTTTAAATACACCACGGTGAACGGTGTTAACGCATTTTAGCCATGATCAATATATTCATTGAAAACGACCTGGGAGAACGCCAGGCACTGGAAGTCCCGACGGACATGGGCTTCAACCTGATGGAGATCCTCAAAGCATACGAATACGATATCCAGGCCACCTGCGGCGGAATGGCGCTTTGTGCAACCTGCCATATAGAAGTACTGGAAGGAATGGACAAGTTGCCCGAATCGAATGATAATGAGCTGGATACGCTTGATACATTGCCCAATGCAGATGCCAACAGCCGGTTGTCATGCCAGCTCAGGCCGTCGGACGACATGGACGGCATTGTGATCCGTCTCAAAGCATTGCAGGAAGCTTGAATTAAGGTTATTAGAATTTTGGAATAATAGTACATAAACCTCCGCTGGCCATCCAGCGGAGGTTTTTAGTTTTCAAAAGAGGCGTTTCACATGCGGTAATGCTTCATCCACCCAAAGCCTGTACATTTTACCGGAGAAATGCAGATTATCGTCCGCGATCAGGGATGGATTGTTGAGTGCCCGCCTTGAAATACCGGTAATGTCGATGAAAATGACTTTTCGTTTGTCACATTCTTCCTTTGCTACGGCATTGAATCGGTCTATTTCGCCGGCAATATGGTCGCGGTTGCCCTGGCCGAGCGGTGTTACGCCCCAGTCCGGTATCGAAAGTACGAATACGTTCCCGGCATCGCCGCCGGCATAACCAATGGACTTCGTCAGCAATTGCCGGAATTCGACACGGTACTCTTCCAGGTTACGCCCCTGGTACTGGTTGTTGACGCCGATGAGCAGCGATACCAGGTCGAATGTGCTGTCGGGCGGGCTCTGAGCCAGGGCATCGAGCAGGTTGCGCGTAGTCCATCCAGTTCTGGCGATGATCTTCGGCGTAGCGGTGGGCTTTCCGGCTTTTTTCAGTTCCGCGGCCAGTATCACGGGCCAGCGATCATCCACCGGCACGCTTTGCCCGATCGTGTATGAATCGCCCAGGGCGAGGTATTGCGGTTTGCCGCTTTCATCTGCGGGGCCGGGCACAGCCGGCGCGGGCCCAGGGCTTCCGCCGCACGATAGCATGCAAAGCAGGATAGCAATTTGAAACAGTTTCATGCCACATATACCGTTTCACGGTTGGTTTTGGATTGAAGCAACGCAAAATTAGCTCAGGCCATTACGGCGATCAGGTTGAATGTGATGCCTGCAAGTTCTTTATTTCCAGTTAAATGGGATTTGGATAGCGCCTCGTCAGGTTTAATGGCTTTGGTGAAAAGCTTCCAGGCCGTGCCGGCGTCGAGGGTTACGGACGCTTCGGGCTCGCCTCCGAAAGTTTCCGCAATAGTCCAGCTGTCTTCGGTTTTAACCAAAAACCTCTCAAAATTCTCGTCGAGCACGATGCGGATCCGCACGGCTGTACCCACGGGCGCCTGCGTGTGCCTGTACGTATGCGGGAGCCCGCGCAGGAAAGTTTCGATCAGCGGGACGAACAGCCGGGGAGTCATAATGCCCGGCTGGCCTACGGCTTCGCGGATCTGTTGCTGATGGTGCCACTTTTCGGTGTATTCGCGGGCAATGTGGAACCAGTTTTTAGATACGCTTTCCCCGGCCCAGGAAACAGAGAAAATAGCGTCGGCTTCGAGGTCCTGCTGTTGTATGATCGCCGAATAGTGCTTCCCAGTGCTTTCCAGGAGTTCGGTGAGCAATGCCGGGCTCATTCGTCGGGAGGCATTTACCCAATCCGCATTCAACTGGTTCAGGTAAGCTACCAGGTCGTCGTAGCTGCTGATCTCGCGGTCCAGCGCGGTGAAATGGCCGTCGCGGTACATGGAAATGACGCGGATATTACCGTCCAGCAAATGCGCGGCCACGTCGCGCACCTTCCACAGGCGAGCAACGGTGGGCTTTTCCCAATCATCCGGAGCAAGGGACCGGAGCAGTGCGATCAGGTGCGCGTCGAGCTCCGGGAACAGGTGAACGGTGTGTATCATGGTGTTGGCGTGGAATTGTTTTGGCCTAAATATCGATGAAAAAGGGATTTGTTGTGATGTTCAGGATGTGATTTGGTACTTTTGGGGCTGATTCAAGTGATTGTAATAAAGTCCGGCAGCGGGAAAACCGCTGTTTGCAGGCTGGTTTAAAGTGTAGTAAAATGACTTATTGTTTAGGAATAAAAGTAAAAGAAGGCCTCGTTGCCCTGGCCGATACGCGGATCACCGCAGGCACCAATACGACCACCAAGAAGAAAATGTATGTAACACAGCAGGACAACTATTCGATGTTCATTATGACCAGCGGATTGAGATCTGTGCGCGACAAGGCGGTACATTATTTCGAAGAGCTGATCAGTGAAGGCGTTGTTTATAACAAGCTTTACAAGGCCGTTAATGCATTTGGCGAGCAGATCAAGCGGGTAGCCGAGGAAGACAAGGCAAGCCTTGAAAGGGCCGGCCTCAAATTTAATCTCAACACAATCGTAGGTGGTCAGCTGAAAGACGATAAAGACCACAAGCTTTTCCTGCTGTATTCAGAAGGAAACTGGGTGGAGCTAGATGAAGGCTCCCCTTACGTGATCATCGGCAATTCCGGCCAGGGAAAAGCCATCCTGAACCGGGTATTAAATGATAATTCGACGATGAAGCAGGCGTTGAAAGCGGGATTTTTATCGTTCGACTCCACGCGGGTAAGCAACAACGACGTCGATTTCCCGATCGATGTCGTATTGTATAAAAAGGACAGCTTTGCGATTGTCGAGCACCGCTACGAGCAGAAGGATATGGAAGAAATTTCGCGGATCTGGGCTGAAAAGCTGAAAGAAGCGCTTGACGACATCCCGGAGGAGTGGATGGACAAGACTTTCGACAAGATCGGATAACAAAAGAGGGCTGACAATCAGCCCTCTTTTGTTATGCTAGGTCGGCCTTACATTCTTGCCCTGCCATTTGGCAATTGAAAGCAATAATGCGGGTAGAAGAATCAGATTGGTACACATAGCGACCAGCAGGGTGATCGACACCATGACACCCATAGCCGCCGTGCCTCCGAAACTGGATGCAGAGAAGATCGAAAACCCGCAGAACAGGATCACGGCTGTGTACATCATACTCAAACCGGTACCGAAAATCGAAGCGGTTACGGCTTGTGACGGAGTGAGGCCGTTTTTGTAAAGCTCTTCGCGGTAGCGCGTGAGGAAATAAACGGTGCCGTCGGACGCGATCCCGAACGTAATGCTGAAAATCAGGATCGTGGTCGGTTTGAAATAAATATCGAAATAACCCATAATGCCGGCCGTCAATGCGAGCGGGATCAGACAGGGCAATTTGGACAGCAGGATAATGGGGATCGAGCGGAAGAGTACCATACCTACGATCGCGATCAGTACTATGGCGATCAAAAGGCTTTCATACAGGTTGCTTAGCAGGTAATCGTTGCTTTTAAGGAATACCAGGCTGTGGCCCGTAAGGCTCACCTTGTATTTTTCAGGACTGAAAATCGAATCCACTTTGGGGCGGATGCGGTTCATGAGTTCTTTAATGCGTTCCGAGCCTACATCGGCCATCTGGAAACTCAGGCGCGTCACGCTTTTATCTTCGTTGAGGAACGACGTGAGCTGTTTCGCCGCACCTTGCTGGCTTTGCACGTACTGGGTCATTTTGTTCAGTTCCAGCACGCCTGGTAATGCATAATATTTAGCGTCGCCGCCACGGTAACCCTGGTAGAGGAATTTGGATGCTTCTACAATGGAAACCGGTTTTGAAAACTCGGGAAACTTGGCCATTTCGTTCTGAAACGCCTTGATTTTATACAAAGTCACGGCCTGGTCCGCGAAAACGCCATTCGGTTGTTTGGTGTTGATCATCACCTCGAATGGCAGTACGCCATTGAAGTTCTTTTCAAAAAAACGCAAATCGGTGTAAACGACGTCCTTTTTAGGCAAATCATCCACTACATAGCCGATCGTCTTGATTTTTGTCATACCAAAAGCCGAAACGATGATGAGCACCACCATCGCAATGTAAATCTCCTTCCGGCGGTTGTGCACCAGATTATCGACCATTTTGAGGAAGCCCGACGCCCATTTGCCTTCCAGGTGTTTCAGGTGACGCGGCTTGGGCGTGCTCATGTAATGCAGGGTAATAGGCAGCAACACAAGGCAAAGTACGTAAGTGACCATCACGCTGATGGCCGCAACCACGCCGAATTCGACGAGAAGTATACTGTTCGTAAAATAGAATACACCAAAACCGATGGCGGTCGTCATATTTGCCAGGAAGGTCGACAAGCCGATCTGCCGGATCATTTCGCGCAGGGCTTCGTCCTTGTTGCTGTGCAATACGAGTTCTGTCTGGTATTTATTGATAAGGAATACGCAGTTGGGAACCCCTATGACAATCAGAAGAGGCGGGATCAGGCCGGTTAATGCCGTGATTTTATAATTAAATAAATGTAAGATCCCGACCGAGAATACCACGCCGATCAACACCACTATAATGGACAATAGCGTAAGGCGCAGCGACCGGAAAAATGCCCAGAGAATGAGCAGGGTAACAAATACCGCGAGTCCCATGAACAGCTCCATTTCGCCGGAGATCTTTTTCATGTTAACCGTGCGGATGTACGGCATTCCGGAATAATGGAGATCGGTATTGTATTTGACGGCAAACGTTTCCGCCATTTTCTCGATGTCGTCGACGATCGTCAGGCGGCGTTTCGAGTTGAGTTCCTTGTCGTTGAAAGTGATAACGATGAGCGTCGCATTGGTTTTGCTGTTGAGCACCAGCCCTTCGTAAATCGGCAGGTTGGCAATCTCTCTTTTAAGACTGTCGGCCTCCGCCTGTGTGTTGGGGATATCGCGGATAACCGGGGAGAAATCGAAACGGGTGAGACTGTCGTTACGGACGATTTTGTAGACGTTAGCGAGTGACAGCACATTTTTGATCCCTTCCGTTTCCTTAATCTGCTGCGAAAGTTTGCACCAGTCACGGAATTTGTTGATTTCGAACAGCTGCGGATCCTGCCAGCCGATTACCATCACACTTCCGTCTTCGCCGAAAAGCTTGCGGAAATCCTGGTATTCTTTCTCTACGGGGTCGTTGGAGGGGAGGATACGGGCGAAATTGTAGGAGAGTTCAATTTTGCTGGCTTCATAACCCATGAAGACTGTCGACACTAATACTAGTGCAACCCACAAAAGCCGGTAGCGGATAATGTAAGCTGCTATTTTATTCCACATAATCGATTATTGAGTTCACAAAAAGTTGCAAATATAGGCACGGAGACGGGAAAAGGGGCATTTTTGAGGCTTCAAATGCCCGCCAATCTTTCAAGGTGATGGTACTCAATGCCAAAGAACCGCTTCGCTTCCCGGATCTTTTCGAGCGCCGCCGCCTGTGATTTTTCGCTCCTGCCACCCTTTGTCCCGACGATCAGGACGTTTTTGGGGGTGTGGGCATCGGAGATAAATTCGAACACCTTCGTTTTGTAGCCAAAATATTCGAGTATAAGCGCTCGGATACCATCGGTTACCATTTCCGCCTGTCTTTCAAGGAAAATACCGTGCCGGGTGAGAAAGCTCACATCGTTTTCGGTTTTGTGTTGCTCGATTTGCCGGCGGATCTGCTTGTGACAGCAGGGCGCAACGACGATCAGGTCGGATTCCGCCTGGATGCCTTTGAAGATGGCGTCGTCGGTAGCGGTATCGCAGGCGTGCAGGGCAATGAGGATATTTGTCCCGCTAGCGTCGAACTGGTCGATCGTACCTTCCCGGAATGACAAGCCGCTGAACCCCGCGTTCTGGGCGATCTCGTTGCATAATGTAACAAGGTCGTTACGAAACTCGATCCCCGTCACTTCCGGTGTAAGTTTCAATACATTTTTGAGGTAATCATATAAGGCAAAAGTGAGGTAACCTTTGCCCGAGCCCATGTCCGCGACTTTCACCTGCCCGTCCGGGTTGATTTCCTTGATCAGGCTACTCAGAATTTCAATATAATGATTGATCTGCCGGAATTTGTCCTGCGCATTATGGAAGACGTTGCCCTGCTGGTCGGTAATTTTCAGATCGAACAGATAGCCCTTTTCAGTAGGCGAAATGAGGCGGTTTTTGTTCTTGTCGTGGCTCAGCGATGGTGCTTCCCGGTGGTCGACGGCTTTTTTCTTTAAAGTGGTCTTGCCGCTCGGGTGCAGTTCGAAAAGAATATCCGAATGGACTGTCTGCAAGGTGGCGACGTGGAAATCGGTCCCCAGCCATTGCTCCAACATTTCAATAACCTCGTTGAATGTGTGGTTTTTGGTGATATCGCGGGTTTTATAGCGATAAGTAAGGCTCAATCTGGGCTCCTTCTTGACGAGGACTTTCTTGATGTAGATATTTTTCAGGCTTTCATCGGTACCGCGATAGTTTCCGAGCGAGAGTTTTACAAAAGAGTCGTTGTTCAGACTGTTTTCGCTCTCGGTAATAAATTCCTGAGCTTTTTCGGTAACATTCATGAGGGTGCTTCAATCTTTTCTATAAGAAGTAACGACCAAATGGGCCGCCACAGTCTCAATAAGCGGGAATAATCACTTGATGATCACTTTCGGGATCTCGATTTCGACACGAATGCCGCTTTGTTCCGCGCTATGTATCTGTATTTTACCGTGCAGACTTTCCACACGGCCTTTGATATTTCTTAAACCGACTCCCTGCCGGTTAGGTTCGATCATTCCGGTACCGTTGTCGCTCACTACGAGCACGATCGTCTTCACGTTTTCGGTGAGGTCGACAGATGCCTCCGTGGCACCGGAGTGCTTGATAATGTTGTTGGTCAGTTCCAGAACAATGCTATACAGCTCAAATTCGATCTTGTTATTGAGCCGCTTGGTCATTCCTTTCAGGTTGTAAGTGAATGCAATGTTCTTGTTCTCGTTCAATTTGCTGATCAGCCGGTGCACGGCAATAGTCAGGCCGTGTTCTTCGAGCTCGGCGGGCATCAGGTTGTGCGAAAGGCTTCTCACTTCCTTATAAGCGGCGCCGACCATCTGGTGCACGCTGTCATAGATCTTTTGTTCTTCTTGCGAAAGTACTTTCTTGTCGATGCCGTAGAGGTACCAGTTCAGCGATGCCAGCGTTCCGCCGAGGTGGTCGTGCAGTTCTGCCGCTACCCGCTTCCTTTCAATGGTCTGCCCTTCGATCATTGCCGCCTGGATCTCGGCGTTTTTCCTGCGGAGCTTTTTGTTGTTAAACCAAAGGAAGATCGTGAACAAGATGACGAGGCAGGAAAAACCGATCAGAAAACGCTGTACAATGCGCTGCTCGTTGATGATCTTCTGTTGAATTTCCGTGTCCATCAGCTTATTGTCGTACATGAGCTGGTACATCGTGTATTGGCGCTTGATCGTCTCGTCGTGGACCATGCGGCGCACGAAATTGACCGCCTGGCTGTAATCCAGTGCCACGTCATACATTCCCTTGGCTTTGTAGGAGCGTGAAAGTGTCACGAGCGCCCAGTTGGTTTGCTGGGTAGAATGGTAGATTTTGGCATAGGCCAATGCCCGCAGGCCCGCCTGGATCGACTGATCGTATTTTTTCTGATAATAATAAGTGTTGCTCAGGTCATTGAGGCAGTTGAGCTTCCCGTACCGGTTGTCGATCTTTTGGAACAATGCGATACTCCTCAGAA
>CBIHPQ010000269.1:0-9490 GCA_966211825.1 uncultured Dyadobacter sp.
CTATTGTAGGATTAATATCTAAGGATTTTGTCAAACTCGTGATGATCGCCATTTTGGTGGCTTCGCCGGTGGCGTGGTATGCATTGCAGAAATGGCTCGAAAATTATCCCTACCGGACACAGATCAGCTGGTGGGTGTTTGTAGTGACGGGTGTAGCTGCATTGGCCGTAACTATCGGAACAGTCTGTTTTCAGGCCATTCGCGCCGCCACTGCGGATCCCGTCCGCAGTCTGAGGAACGAGTAGCATTATAGGGAATTAAAGTACAGCGATGCCACTTTAATTCCCCATTTTCTAAGCGGTACCGGGCCGTATCGACGACTTTTCAGTTAGCATAACAATTGTATCAATCATGATTGCACCAAATCACATACATAATGCAAATGCTGTCAGGTCTGGGCAAAGCCCGGTACATCCCCCTCCTCATCCTGTTTTCGCTTGCCATTATGCTTTCCTGCCGGAAAAATCCGAAGGAAATGACCCATGAAGAACTGGCAGAGGCGATCGGGAAAAAGAAAACCTACGATGAACTGCTCGCCTATGCGGCAAATGCAGGAATTGATACTAAAAAATTTGAAGCAAAAGACGGAAAAGCGCCAGCTTTCGCGCTGTTGGAAGAAATTGCTTTCGGACATAAACCCACTATCCGGTTCACGCAAAAGAATATCAAAGCCGATACGCTCCTGATCCGGAATGCGGCCGAAGAATTGGTGAAAGGCCAGTCGATGGAGAAAGTAGCAGAGAAACTGGAACCCGTTTTCCCCGTGTACCATAATCTGAAAATCCATTACGACCGTCTGATAAAATCAAACAAAAAGGACAGCGCCGCATACGTTGCGCAAACCTTGAACGCCTACCGCTGGATCCACCGGCAAATTCAGGGCGCACCGCGGTTTGTGATGGTCAATATCCGGGGCGCTTACCTTACCGCCATGGATTCCGCAGGCCAAAACGTGCTCACCATGCGCACCGTCGTAGGCAAGCGTGACACGCCTACACCCACGATCGACACCTACGCGACCAGCATTGTAACGCATCCCTACTGGAATGTGCCCAAAAGCATTGCTATCAAGGAAATTTTCCCGAAAGCCGCCGCCAACTCGGAATATCTGGCTAAAAACCGCATTCAGGTGATCGGTAAAGACGGGCAGGCGATCAACCCCGACGACATCGATTGGGGAGATCTGACAGCCGAAAAATTCCCCTATCGCTTTCGCCAGGAAACCGGAGAAGATAATTCATTGGGTTTATTGAAGGTGGAGATCAAAAATCCGCTGGCCATTTACCTGCACGATACGAATGCCAGGTATTTGTTCACCAGCGATCAGCGCTGGCGCAGCCACGGATGCGTACGGGTGCAAAAGCCCACCGATCTGGCCAACTATATGGCGGGCTCACAACTGCTCGACAGTGATTTTATGACGGAGCCGGACACCGTTTCGCACCCGCCCAAATGGCACAAGCTGAAAGTGCGGGTACCGGTATTTCTGTTGTATTTACCCGCCGATTGCAACCCGAAAGGTGATCTGATGTACTTCCCCGATGTTTACAAACGCGAAACGCCCAATGCCTGAACGTCGGCCATTGCTTCCATGCCGGCCAGCAAAGAGGATTTCCGGATATAGTGCTGGTCGCCGGAGTAAATGAAGAGTCCGGCACCATTGTAGAGCAGGTTGATCAGCTTTTTGGAATCGGCGATCGAAACGGCGGGACAACCAAGGCTGCGGCCTAGTCTGCCGGTGTTTTTGATAAATGATTCACTCACATAATCCGCTCCGTGCATCACGATAGCCCGTTCCAATGCACGGTCGTTAATGCCTTTTTCGAGACCTTCCAACCGGAGTGAAAGGCCATGCTTGCCCTGATATGTGCCTAATGTTTTGTAAAAGCCCAAACTGGACTGAAACGAGGAATTCGCGTTGGAAAAGCGCTCTGCAAACTCACTCCCTGAGTTGCGGCCGTGTGCTACATAGGTGTTTAACAGCACTTTCTTTTTCAGCAAATCAATGACATACAGTCGTTTATTGCGTGACGATTGCGTAAAGTCGCAGATCGCCATGATCGGATTATCGAGTTTGATTTTTTGAAAACCAAACCACGCACAATAGAATGCACGCTCCGACAAGCCCTGTTTTTTCAGGCCGAGCGAGTCATACAATGAAATCCATTCGGAACGGGTAACAGCGGAATCGGTCTTGGCGACCGACATCTTTTTTGTGCTGGAATGATTGGAAAGTGAGTCGGCCCGGTGAACACCTGATGAAATGCCTGCTGCTATCAATACCGCCACCAAAACCCCATGCGCTTTTGTCATTTCTTATTGTTTTATTGAGTATGTGCTTCAAAATCAATCAAGAAGAGGAGCCGCTAAGCAACCCTAACCTAACAGGCCTTAAAACGCAAATGGTTCCGAAAAATTTCAGAACCATTTGCAACAAACTAACTATCAACTACTTATAAGAAATAATTCCCAACTATTTCCTGACCAGAATTACCCTAATCATGTACTCATTCCCCGTTCCACGGCGGCTCATTCAGTCATTCAATCATTCAGTCATTCAATCATTCAGTCATTCAAAATTCATTTCTTCTCAATCCCCGCCAAAACCCGTCCTATGTCATTTGCCCGGGCCATATAGGAAAGGCTGGCATCCATATCGCGGCCATCGATGGCTTCTTTAAACTTTTTCAAAAGCTCGATATAGTCGCCCAACGCTTTGGAAACATTTTGTTTGTTCTGGTCAAAAATCGGTGCCCACATTTGCGGCGAGCTTTTCGCCAGACGCACTGTGGAAGAAAAACCGGTACTCGCCATATCGAAGATCGCACGCTCATCACGCTCCTTGTCCAGCACCGTCATACCCAATGCGAAAGAGCTGATATGGCTCAGATGCGACACGTAGGCCAGGTGCAGATCGTGCTCTACGGGGTTCATATAATGGATCTTCATGCCCGCATCACGCAGGAAAGTTTCCACCAGGCCCCAGGCATCCGGGTTGCTTTTCTCCCTGTCGCAGATGATCACGTTTTTATCGATCAAAAGCTCCTTAAATGCCGCGCCGGGCCCCGAGTTTTCAGTACCGGCCATCGGGTGCGCGGCTACGAACTGGCCGCGTTTGGGATGATTGTCCACCAGATTGCATATCAACTCTTTCGTAGAGCCGAGGTCCATGATCGTCCGGCCGTCGGGCAGGTGGTCGAGCATGTAGGGAAGCAACTTGATAATGGCGTCCACGGGCGTCGCGAGCACGTTCAGCTCGGAAACCTGTAATGCCTCGTCGAGCGTCAGGATCTCGTCCACGATCCCTTTCGCCAATGCTATTTTCTGATTGACCGCCGAGTGGTCCACGCCCCCGAATTTCCCGTGCGGGTTTTTCTCGCGCAGTCCCAGGGCAAACGACCCGCCCAGCAAGCCTACCCCTATGATACTGATTATCATTATTTTGAATTTAAAATATCAATCCCAATTACCCTTTGATCCGCTCCACGGCCTGCCAGATTCTTTCTTTTGGCAAACACAATGACAAACGGATATATCGCTGGCCTTTCGGGCCAAAAATGAAGCCCGGCGCAATGAAAACGTGCTTTTCGACGAGCAGACTATTCACAAGCGCCTCCGCCGACTCCGTGGAATCGGGCAGCTTGCCCCAGAGGAACATGCCTTCCTGCTTGTCGTCCCAGGTGCAGCCGAGCGTGCGCAAAAGAGCCTCCGAAGCTTCCAAACGGCCCTGGTACACGGCATTGCGCTCTGCGTGCCATTCGGCGGAATTGCCCAATGCCTTCGCCCCGGCCTCCTGCATCGCCCAGAACATGCCCGAATCGACATTGCTTTTAATGGTCAGCACGGCACTGATGTACTCCTTCGCACCTGCCAGCCAGCCAAGCCGCCAGCCAGCCATATTATGCGACTTGCTCATCGAGTTCAGCTCGATCGCCACTTCTTTGGCGCCGTCCACCGAAAGCAAGCTAATAGGCGCTTTCTTGTTCAGGATCAAGCTGTAAGGATTATCATGACAAAGCAATATCCGGTGTTTTTTGGCAAATACAACTGCCTCTTCGAACAACTCCTGCGTAGCGGGCGCTCCCGTAGGCATATGCGGGTAATTGAGCCACATGATCTTCGTTTTCGGCGTCACGAGGCTTTCCATGGCATTCCAATCGGGCTGCCAGCCGTGATCTTCGCGCAGCGGATACTCTTTTACAACAGCTCCAACCATCTGACTAACAGCGCGGTAGGCCGGATAACCCAGCTCAGGCACCAGTACTTCATCGTCGGGATCGAGGAACGTCAGCGAAATATGGGTAATGCCCTCTTTGGAACCAATGAGCGGCAGTATTTCATTATTCGGATCGAGTTTTACGCCATAGGTACGATAATAAAAATCTGCAACTGATTTTCTGAATGCGGGGGTGCCTGTATAAGGCTGATAACCATGCGCCTGTGGTTGATAGGCAGCGGTGGTAAGCGCTTCCAGCGTTTCTACTGAGGGCATCATATCCGGGTTTCCGATCCCGAGATTAATGACGTCATGCCCTTCGGCAATCAGTTTGCGCACTTCGGCCAGCTTCACCGAAAAATAGTATTCCGATGTCTGCCTGGTGCGCTGTGCAGTTTCTATAATCATTATAGTGAATTGAATTGTGCTTTTAGCCATTGGCTATCAGCGGTTAAAACGTCCGTCCGGAACAGCCCGGCGAAACGGGGCGCAATTTACGACAAATTCCCGAGGGGACGCTCTGCGGAGGCTGTAAGCGGTTATTATTGCAAAACAATATTTTAAATTGCGGCATGAACAAACTCTGCATTCTCGCCCTTTTTGCTGCATTTCTGGTCGGCTGTTCCAAGCCGTCGGACAAAATCGTCGTTGCTACGGCGGCCAATGTGCAGTATGTGATGAAGGAAATCCAAAAGGAATTCGAAAAAGAATCGGGCAAAAAGATCGAGATCGTGGTCGCATCATCCGGTAAGCTCACGACACAAATCCGCGAAGGCGCTCCGTTCGACGTATTCATTTCAGCAGACACCAAATACCCCGAAGAAATCTTCAAAAACGGCGGTTCCGACCAAAAACCGGAAGTTTACGCCACCGGTGCATTGGTACTCTGGTCGAAAGACATCCCCGAAACCGACCTCAAACCGGAGGTACTAACAACGGATAAAGTCAAAAAAATAGCCATTCCCAATCCCCAAACGGCGCCATACGGCGAAGCGGCAGTTCAGGCATTACAAACATTGAAACTCTACACACAAACCGAAAAGAAGCTCGTATACGGCGAAAGCATCGCCCAAACCGCCCAGTACATTACCACAGGCTCCGTGGAGGCAGGTTTCAATGCACTATCTATCGTATTATCGCCGGAAATGAAGGGCAAGGGCCATTACACGACGGTAGATTCAACCCTCTATAAACCCATTCAACAAGCCGCTATTTTATTAAAACACAGCGAAGACTCTCCCAAAAAAGCGTCCAGCGAACAGTTTTATAAATTCCTGTATTCCGCCAAGGCAAAGGCAATTTTCAAACGCTATGGTTACAAATAAATGGTCAAGTGTGGTCAGGTGTAGTCAGAAATATCGATAGAAAGTACAGAAACAATACATGACCACACCTGACAATACCTGACTATTCACTCATTCAATCATTCAGTCATTCAAAATTCAACCTTGGACACTCAACCCCTCTGGCTCACCTTCAAACTAGCCAGCATCACCTCAATCCTGCTGCTCGTGATCGCCTTGCCGATCGCCTACTGGCTGGTTTTCGGGAAATTCAAAGGCCGGGGCGTGGTAGAGGCGCTGATAGGCATGCCACTCGTGCTGCCGCCTTCCGTAATAGGCTTTTACCTGCTGCTGGCATTCAGCCCTTCGCATTGGTTTGGTGCGTGGATTGAGGAAATATTCGGTTTAAGGCTCGTATTTTCGTTTCCGGGATTGGTGATCGCGTCCATTTTATACAGTCTTCCATTCATGATCTACCCGATCCGCGCAGGTCTGCAATCGCTGCCGGTGTCGTTACGGGAAGCGTCCTACACGCTCGGGAAAAGTGAGTGGCAGACATTCGTGCAAGTGCTCCTGCCCAATTGCAAACCGGCTATTCTCACCGCATTCGTGCTCACATTTGCCCATACCGTCGGTGAATTCGGTGTAGTGCTGATGATCGGCGGTAATATCCCCGGCGTGACCAAAGTGGCCTCCGTAGCCATTTACAACGAGGTGGAAGCACTGAATTACCCGGCGGCCAATGCCTATGCGATGGTGCTTTTTGCGATCACTTTCATTATTTTGCTGCTGGTCTATTCCATTAACAACCGCTTGCTCCGTGTCCGACAACCCGCTTGACGTCCATATCCGGCATACTTTGCACACCGCACAGGGCGTCCTGCCTATGGAAGTCGATTTTTCACTTGTCAGGGGCAGTATGATGGCTTTAACGGGGCCTTCCGGTGCCGGCAAAACCACCCTGCTCAGGCTCATCGCCGGACTGATCCATCCAACTTCCGGCCGCATTGCATTTCAAAATGAGGTATGGCTCGATACCGCCTCACGCATATATGTCCCTGCGCAAAAGCGGCATATCGGCTTTGTGTTCCAGGATTATGCTTTGTTCCCGCATATGACCGTCCGGAAAAACCTGAGTTTTGCGCTGGCAGAAAACCAATCGTCCGGCATTGTGAATGAAATGCTGGAAGCAACCGGACTAATGCAACTAGCGGATCGCAAACCGGCCCAGCTCTCGGGCGGGCAGCAGCAACGCGTCGCGCTCGCGCGTGCCCTCGTACGCAAGCCCGACCTGTTACTGATGGACGAGCCATTCGCCGCCCTCGATCCGGAAATGCGTTACCAGTTGCAGGATTTGCTCCTCAAACTTCACCGGCAGCATAACTTTTCGGTCATCCTCGTCACCCACGACATGGCCGAAATATTCCGGCTTGCCGATTATGTAGGCTTAATGGAAACAGGCAAACTTACCCGGTTCGGAACGCCGTCGGAACTGTATTTAAACGAACCATCTCAACCCGACGCCATACTGATTTATGGCGAGGTTTTAACCTGCGAGCGAAACGGCGATACGCTCGAAATCCGGGCCTGGATCGATGGCAAAATCAAACACCTGACTGTTCCGGCACATCTAGAAGCACAAATGCAGGTCGGCAGCACATTCGCAATGCATTATGCGACAAGCCATGCGGAGATTCGGATTGTTAGGGTTGAAAGCGGCGGACGGCGGGACGGCGGCCGACCATAGACCATGGTTGATGCGCAGCGCCAACGGGTAACTTTCCAAACAACCAGTCTTTTTCCCAAAATCATTCTTAACACTCAACCATGCGGGTATTTTTCAAACTCTTACAAATTGCATTTTTCGCGCTTCCACTGCTTGCGATGCGCCAGGACAAGCCCATACGCGTCGTTTTCTTTGGCGATTCCATTACCCAGGCGGGCGTTGGCCCTACCGGCTACATTACCAAGGTGGGTGAAATGCTGAAAGCCAAAGGCCAGGACGGCCAATATGAGCTGATCGGTGCGGGAATCGGTGGCAACAAGGTGTATGACCTCTATTTGAGACTGGAAGACGACGTACTGGCCAAAAAGCCGGATGTGGTGTTTATTTATGTGGGTATCAACGATGTATGGCACAAAGCATCGTCCGGGACCGGTACCGATCCCGATAAATATGTGAAGTTCTACGAGGCATTGATCAAGAAACTGAAAGCGCAGAATATCCGTGTGATCGTGTGTACGCCAACTGTCATCGGCGAGCGCAACGATAATTCCAACCAGCAGGACGGTGATTTGAACCAGTATTCCAAACTGATCCGCGAGATCGCGACACGCAACAACCTGCAACTGCTCGACCTGCGCAAGCACTTCCTCGATCATCTTGCGAACAACAATCCTGAAAACAAGGAAAAAGGCATTCTTACCACCGACCGCGTGCATTTGACAGAGGCCGGCAATCAGTTCCTGGCGGAGAAAATGCTGGAAGCATTGGTACAGAAGTAATTCGATTTGCGACAACAGAAGCCACCAAAACACATTACGAGCCCCGGAAAGCCATTTCCGGGGCTTTTTTATGCCAAACCGTTTGATAATCACTACCCTCTTTTGATCATCGGATTCGTCAGGGAATTACGGAACATGCAAAATTGATCGCAGGTCGATAACCGGCCTTTTGCACTTCACCTTAAACTCCTTTTGATCCATGAGAAAACACCTCCTACCATTGTCCATCACGGTATCCGTCGTGCTGCTGTTCCTTTACGCGTGCTACAGCTATTTGTTTTCCACTCATTTAACCAAACAAATACCCTTCACCAGCGCTACTGCCGATATTCCACCTGGTCTGTCGGAAACCATTGCTGCCCGCGAATACCATATTTCCTATGACCGGGCCCGGGACGTGCTGCAAAGTCCCAACCGAAAGCAGAACCTGCGCGCATATTACCGGCCCGGTAAGCTCACCATTCAAAACCGTGTTGATTCTTCCGGTCAGAATTTTTCGGGTGTATTAAAAAATGAAGGCATCCTGGCAAACGGCCGCCTGATGGACAAACCCGACCCGGAGGCGAGTCCGGAATTGCTCGAAAATCGGCTGCTGATCCGGCACAAGCGTTTTACAGAGGAATTCATCAACAATCGGGATGGTGTGCGGCAGAATTTTATTATCCAGGATGCGCCGACAGGAACCGATCAGCTGGAAGTAATGCTGAAAATCACCGGCCTGCGGGCCGAAAATGGCCGGAAAAACGAAATACTGCTATTTTCAAAACACGATACCCTGCGACCCCGCCTCATTTACCGCGACCTGCAATGCTGGGATGCCAGGAAGCGGCCGTTAGCGGCATATTTGATATGTCACAACCAGCAAGTCCGGATTACGGTCGATGTACATCAGGCGGCCTACCCGGTTACCATCGACCCGATCGTCGTCAATGGTAACCCCGGCAATGCCGATGCGCTCCTTGAAACGAATCAGGCGGATGCCTGGCTGGGCTTCTCGGTGGCCTCCGCGGGTGACGTGAATGCGGATGGTTACAGCGACGTATTGGCAGGTGCACCGCATTATGATCATGGAGAGGACGGCGAAGGGGCGGCATTTCTGTATTATGGTTCGGCCAATGGGCTCAACCCACTTCCCTACCTTCTGGAAAGCAACCAGCCCGGTGCGGCAATGGGCTATTCGGTTTCCAGCGCCGGCGACCTCAACGGGGATGGTTTTAGCGACATTGCCATCGGGGCTCCTCATTATGGTAAGGGCCAGAACGACGAGGGGGCGGTGTTCGTACATCTCGGGTCGGCGAAGGGTATCAAACCCAATCCGGCCGTAATGCTGGAACGAAACCAGCCCGAAGCGCATTTCGGGACGTCGCTTGCGCTTGCCGGGGATATCAATGCGGATGGATACAGCGACCTCCTCGCCGGGGCCAGCGACTTTGATCAGGGCCAGGTGAATGAGGGGGCCGCATTTGTTTTTTATGGTTCCCAAATC
>CBIHPQ010000270.1:0-9482 GCA_966211825.1 uncultured Dyadobacter sp.
GGACCGGGTGAATACGACGAAACCGGTGCCATGCCCGCATGGTTTGTGGATCGTCCCAATGGCGATATCTGGCTTTACTACACCGGCTGGAACCGCACCTGGAACTCCTACCGGCTTTCAATGGGCCTTTCGGTAAGCCACGATGGCGGGTTGACATTCAAAAAGATGTTCACCGGCCCGATCATGGACCGCAGCATCGAAAACCCGCTCTGGGCCGCTCAGCCTTCGGTACTGATCGATGAGGATGGCACCTGGCGGATGTGGTACATTTCGGGCCACAAATGCGAGATGATCCATGGCTATCCCGAGCCTTACTACCGCGCACAATCCGCGACTTCGAAAGACGGTATCCGCTGGGAGATCAGCGACATTCCTACCCTCGATTTCGACGATTTTCTGCACGCAGTGGGCCGCCCTAGTGTTTTTAAGGAGGATGGTATTTACAAAATGTACTATTCCTACCGCCATTCCCGCGATTACCGCACCGACCGCAACCAGAGCTATCGCCTGGGCTACGCCGAGTCGGCCGACGGTACAACCTGGGAGCGCAAAGACCATTTGGTAGGCATCGCAAAATCCGATAACCCGGAAGATTTCGACTACGAAATGATCGATTACGCCAATTTCTACCAGCACAATGGCAAGCGTTACCTGCTTTATAATGGTAATGGCTTCGGCGCGGCAGGGTTTGGCTATGCGGTTTGGGAAGATTAATATTCTGAAATAACCTGAGACGCATCATAGTCTCAGCAACAATGGCGAGATAATTTTGAAGAAATCACCATTAAATGTCACAAACGTGATCGCACAATGAGTACACTTCAGGAGCAGTTCAACCGCGATGGTTATGTCCTTTTGAGAAATTACCTCGACAAGGGCGTCATTAATGAAATATATACCGAAGCCCGCAAGATCTTCGCGACGCAGATCAAACGGGTTACCGGCCGCACCGTCGATATCGACGATAAGGATGTGTTTGAAAATGCCATGTTCGAGTTCTTTGAAAAGGATTTCGACGGTTTTGTCAGCACTGGTAAAACGGTTCAGCACGCATTCTCACTGCACCGCCTGGGCGTCGACCCGGTTATCGAAAATTTGTTGAAAGACGTGGGTTTGTCGGCACCGATCATCGGAGCGCGTGCTGCCATGCAGTTCAACAGCCGCTTTTTGTCGAAAGACGGCAGCAAACACTGGAAACTCGATGCGCACCAGGACTGGCGTACCGGCCAGGGCTCGCTCGACAGCGCGGTGATCTGGTTCCCGATGGTCGATGCGGGTGCCGATATCGGCGCATTGCAGGTGATTCCGGGCAGCCACAAGATTGGTTTGCAGGCTTCCACCACCTCGGGTTATCAGGGAGGTATTACTGTGGAGTTGAAGGATGAAGATTTTGTTCAGACTGAATTCAAAGTCGGTGATATCCTGATCTTCTCGGCATTCCTGATCCACCAGTCGGGCAACAACATTACGAATAACATCCGCTGGTCGGTGCAGCTGCGTTACAACAACCTCGACGAGCCGACATTCATCGAGCGCGGCTACCCGATGGCGTACATTTACAAGCCCGAAACAGAGCTCGTAACACCGAATTTCCCGACGGTAGAGCAGTTGAAAGAGGTGTTTAGCTAAAAAACATCACGAATCCGGCCGATGAAATTCACGCAGTACTTTCTGTTTACACGCGATCGGCCGGATCGTCAGGAAATTAAGCTGGAATGGATCGAGCAGGTTTTCAATCATCCTGAAAAGGAGGAAATCCAGTCTGACGGACGTATCAGGCGCTGGGCGAAAATCGCCGAGAACCAAAAGTATTTACGCATCGTTCTGCTTGAAGACGGCGTTACGATTCATAATGCATTCTTTGACAGGTCATTCAAACCGGGAAACTAGCTATGGATATTCGATATTTTGAGGATACAGATACGTTGTTGCTCATTTTCAACCAAAACCCCGTTGTGGCTACGGATGATCTGAATGAAAATATGCTGGTCGATCTGGACGCAAACGGCAATCCGGTATCGATGACCATCGAACATGCAAAATCTTTTACCAATGTGCACGGCTTGTCGTTCCATCAGATCAACGGTGACTCCGTCAAACAATTAGTAGCCATTTAGGCCTCCAATACCACTCAATGAAACTTTCCGTCTGCGTTCCGACGTACAACCACGAGCAATACATAGGTCAGATGCTGGAAGGCGCATTGATGCAGCAAACCAGCTTTCCTTTCGAGATTGTGATCGGGGATGACGCTTCGACTGACGCGACGCCCGAGATTATTCGCAAATATTCTGCACAGAAGCCCGGCGTGATCCGGGCTTTTCTGCATTCTGAAAACCAGGGTCCGAAAGAGCCGCGCGAGTTTGCAGGGCGCAACAATGTGCTGCAACTACTGAAAGCCTGCAAGGGCGAATACGTAGCCATGTGTGAGGGCGACGACTACTGGACTGATCCGTTGAAACTTCAAAAGCAAGTTGATTTTCTGGATCAAAACCCCGGTTTTGCCGTTTGCCATCACAATATGGAAGTCATTTACGAAGACGGCTCTCCATCGCATTTCTTCAATGCGCCCGATCAGAAAACGGTTTCCACCATTCAAGATTTGCTCGAAGACAAGTGGTTTATGGCTACCGCCAGCTGGGTTTACCGCAACCATTTCCTCACCGAAGATTTTGCCGACTGGCATGCCAAAGCCGCAGCCGGTGACTGGGCGATTATGTTCCAGCTTGCTGCGAAAGGTAAGATCGGCTATCTGCCCGAAGCAATGGGCGTTTACCGCAAGCATAGTGCCGGATTGAGCAATGTACATGCCCATACCAATTTCAGGTTTTTACAAAACCGCCGGGAAATGTTCGAAAATGTAGGCAAATGGCTCGGCGGGCAACATGATCCGACCGTCGCCGCGACGCTGCAACGCTATGACGAGCTGCTCGCCGGTTTTGAAAAAATTGGCAGTTCGAATTAATAATCTTTAATTTGTACTGTTTAACACGTAACACATTTATGAAGCTAAGCGTCGTAATACCAGCATATAACGAAGAAGAATCCATTACCCACACTCTTGTATCTTTACACAATACATTAAATAAGTACAATATCCCCCACGAAATCTGTGTCACCAACGACAATTCGAAGGATGGGACATTGCGGGTGCTGGACGAGCTTTCGCTTCAAATCCCTACGCTGGTTTATTACACCAATCCCGGCCCCAACGGTTTTGGCTATGCGGTGCGTTACGGTCTCGAACGTTTCAAAGGTGATTGCGTCGCGGTTTTTATGGCCGATATGTCCGACGATCCCGAAGACCTCGTGAAGTTTTATCACAAAATGCTGGAAGGCGATTATGATTGCGTTTTCGGCTCACGCTGGGAAAAAGGCGGGAAGGTGATCGATTATCCGGCCTTGAAAAAGGTGATCAACCGTGTGGCCAATGCAATCGTGCGCATGGTCATGGGCATTAAATACAACGATACCACCAATGCTTTCAAGCTCTACAAGCGGGAAACAATCGAGGGTATCAAGCCATTTCTGGCCCCTCACTTCAATCTGACCATTGAATTGCCCCTCAAAGCGATGGTACGCGGCTACAACTACGCCGTCGTTCCCAATAGCTGGACTAACCGGAAATACGGCGAATCGAAGCTGAAAATCAAGGAAATGGGGAGCCGGTACTTTTTTATATTAATGTATTGCCTCATTGAAAAGTACTTCTCCCAAGGTGATTTCATGAAGAAAACCGTAGCGCCGAAGAAAGAGGTCAGCAGATAATGCGCCTGGGCGGCCACCTATTTGATCCACTCCTGGATAAACGTCATTTTGTGTGCGATGTAAGAAATTGCGAGGCCCCAGATGAGCGCGCTGGCGGACATCCACATGAAGATCGATCCCTTTGGAACCCGAAATGCGACGGCCAGAATAGGCCCGAAAAGCGGTGTAAAAAGCGGCGGCGTAAGAAATGCAATGCCCACGATCCCGAATTTGCGCCAGATATTGACGGCAATGCGGTTGGTTTTCGTGAATTTTTTAGGAGGAGATTTGCGGTATTTCTGAATCAGGTTCCGGATCGCGCCGCCTACGTACGTGAGCACGAACACGCTGAACATCATACCCACAGCCGAGCAAAGCGCAGTTTCTATCCAGGTAAGTTTAAGCACAACCCCCGCAATCGGCCCTCCGAAAAATTTTAATGTACTGGCAAGCGCAACAGACAAGTATTTCAAAAAGGTGGTTTTCATTTATACTTTTACCTGTATCATTTCAGAAGCAAAACGCCTTGTCGCCTCGTTCGTCTCAACATAATCATCAAATGAAGGATTCCCGACAAATGTGATTTTAGCAAGGCTTTCGACAATAACGTCCGAAATATCCAGAAATCCTATCTTATCATGGAGGAATGCGTCAACGGCAATTTCGTTGGCTGCATTGACGATACAGGCCGCATTTCCACCTTTTTCGAGCGCATCGTAGGCGATAGCGAGGTTGCGGAATGTTTCCAGATCGGGCTTCTCGAAAGTCAAAGTCGGATAGTCCATAAAATTGAACCGCGGGAAATTCGACTTCATTCTTAGCGGATAATTCAAGGCATATTGAATGGGCAGTTTCATATCCGGCAGGCCCATTTGTGCTTTAATACTTCCATCTTCAAACTGCACCAGCGAATGCACAATGCTTTGCGGATGTACGATCACGTCTATTTGTGAGGCATTCAAATCAAAAAGCCACTTTGCTTCGATCACTTCCAGCCCCTTGTTCATCAAAGTCGCCGAGTCGATCGTGATCTTTGCGCCCATGCTCCAGTTCGGGTGTTTCAGCGCCTGGGCCTTTGTTACGTGCGCGAGGAATTCGCGGTCCTTACCACGGAACGGACCGCCTGAGGCAGTCAGGATGATTTTTTCAATCGCATTGGCCGATTCACCCACGAGGCACTGAAAAATAGCCGAATGCTCCGAATCGACGGGATAAATGCTCACGTTATGCTCTTTCGCGAGCGCCGTGATCAGTTCGCCGGCAACCACGAGCGTCTCCTTATTGGCTAATGCAATGTCCTTTCCCGCTCTGATCGCATGGATCGTCGGCAAAAGGCCCGCATAACCCACCATGGCCGTCAGTACCACATCCACATGATCCGATTCTACCACCGAAACCAATGCGGAAGCGCTGCTGTAAACTTTGATATTGAAGGGATATAGGGCCGCTTTTACCCTCTCGAAATGCTGTTCATTACAAATAACGACCTCCTCCGGCTTGAACTTCACGGCTTGCTCGATCAGCAGGTCGGCGTTACCACCCGCAGTGAGCACCGTAACTGAGAAGATCTCCGGGTTGGCCGCGATGACTTCCAGCGCCTGGGTGCCGATTGAACCGGTCGAACCTAAAATGGCTACTCTTTTTTTCATTGCATTCTCACAAATAGGTTCGTATTAATTACGGTTCAGCACTCTCAGGTCGTCGGCGATCTTACGGTCGTTCGAAAGGCGGGGCACCTTGTTCTGGCCACCGAGCTTTCCATTCGCGCGCATATAATCGATAAACGAGTTCTTGCGCAGCGGTACCAGTTCCAGACGACGCAGAATGCTGCCGGTAATCAGGTCTTTATAATAAATATTCAGTTCGGTCAGTCTCCGGTCGAGGTCGTTCGCGAACTGCCCGATGTCATTCGGCCGGGTGGCAAACTCCACCAGCCATTCGTGATAGGGAAGGCCGCCATCCGTCGGATTTACCATCGGCGCCACCGTCAATTCCACCACCTCGGTTTCCGGGTGCCTTTCCAGTGCGTATTTCAGTGCTTTTTCAATTTCCTCCCCGATAACATGCTCACCAAATGCCGAAATGAAATGCTTGATACGGCCCGTTACCAGGATCTTGTAAGGATTTGTCGAGACAAACTTAACGGTATCGCCCAGCGAATAGCCCCATAATCCTGCATTATTATTAACGATCACTGCATAATTACGTCCCACTTCCACTTCACCGATCGATAACCGCGGCGGCTTTTCATCGAAGTAGTTTTCGACAGGAATAAACTCAAAAAAAATACCGGTATCGAGCAGGAGGAGCAAACCCTCTTCATTCTGTTTGTCCTGGTAGGCGAGAAAGCCCTCCGAAGCGGGATACAGTTCGATGGAATCAATGGGCTTGCCAATAGATTCGAACAATTTAGCCCGGTAGGGTTCGAAATTTACGCCACCATATATAAACAGGGAGAAGTCAGGAAAAACGTCCTTGATTTTCTTGCCCGTACGCTCGATAATGCGGTCGAAATACATCTGAACCCACGGCGGAATTCCCGAAATAAGGGACATTCGCTGATCGAGCGTTTCGTCGATGATCTTTTCCAGCTTGGTTTCCCAGTCTTCAATGCAATTGGTTTCGTAGCTCGGCAGCTGGTTCGAACGCAGGTACGAAGGCACGTGGTGGTTGGAAATGCCTGACAAGCGTCCCGTCAGTACTCCGCCCGTGTCTGTCAGTATCGGGCTGCCGGAGAGGAAAATCAGTTTATTGTCCAGGAAATCAGACTTTTGGGTTTCCTCGATATACGTCAAAATGGCATTGCGCGCGGAGCCGATGTGATTCGAGATCGAATCTTTGGAGATCGGTATGTACTTGGTACCGGAGGTGGTTCCGGAAGTCTTGGCAAAATACAATGGCTTACCCGGCCACAAAATATCACTTTCCCCGGATTTTATTTTCTCTACGTAAGGTTTGAGATCTTCGTAGTCGTTTACAGGAACCGCCTCTTTGAAATCGGAATAGTTATGAATGTCCTTGAAGAAATGGTCCTTCCCAAACTGCGTGGCGGCAGCCTGCTTTACGAGTTCCGACCGCCACTTTTCCTGAACCTCAACGCTCCGTGCGATCCATTCCTGTTGCTGCCTGACAATGTACCGGGCCAGCGGCCTGCTCAAAATTGATCTGATTCCCATAGTGAAAACAAATGTACGCAGGATTTACAAATTCAATGATTAAGCCCGCCTGGAAAGCCGTTGGAGAGCGCTTCGGGAACTAGTTTTACACCCTCAGTATACCGCATACCGAAATTTTTTAAATGCCTTTGTTTGTGGTTAATAATCTGTAATTTTGCCATCCTGAAATCAAAGTGAGCAAAGTTTTTAACATTATATATGGGATTGTTTGATTTTTTGACGAGCGATATAGCGATCGATTTGGGTACTGCAAATACTTTGATCATCCATAAAGATACAGTTGTTGTTGATGAGCCGTCGATCATTGCCATGGATAAAACCACGGGCAAAGTGCTGGCGATCGGGCACACAGCAATGCAAATGCATGAAAAAACCAACGAGAATATAAAAACCATCCGTCCCTTGAAAGACGGGGTGATTGCCGACTTCACCGCGGCTGAGATGATGATCCGGGGAATGATCAAAATGATCGACACCGGCAGCCGTTTCTTCACTCCTTCCCACCGTATGGTTGTTTGTATTCCTTCGGGAATTACCGAGGTCGAAAAACGTGCGGTAAAGGACTCCTGCGAGCATGCAGGCGCGAAAGAAGTGTATATGGTACACGAGCCTATCGCGGCTGCGATCGGTATCGGCATCGATATTACGCAGCCAAACGGGGTAATGATCGTCGATATCGGCGGTGGTACCACTGAAATCGCGGTTATCGCATTGTCGGGTATCGTCTGCGAGCAGTCGGTCCGCATTGCTGGCGACGTTTTCACCCGTGACATTGTCGATTACATGCGCCGCGAGCACAACCTGCTGATCGGTGAGCGTTCTGCCGAGCTGATCAAAATGGCGATCGGATCTGCATCTCCCGAACTCGAAATTCCGCTCGACGATTACCAGATCCGCGGCCGTGACCTTATGACAGGTATTCCAAAGGAAATCCGTGTCACTTACAGCGAAATCGCTTATTCTCTCGATAAATCGATCTCCAAAATTGAAGAGGGTGTGATGAAAGCCCTCGAAATTTCTCCTCCTGAACTTTCTGCCGATATTTTCAAGAATGGTATTTACCTGACAGGCGGTGGCGCATTGATCCACGGGCTCGACAGACGTATCGCACAGAAAACCAAATTGCCGGTGCACATCGCCGATGATCCGTTGAAGGCCGTAGTAAAAGGTACGGGGGAAGTCCTCAAAAACCTCGAACTATACAAGCCTGTATTGATTTCGTAGATCGGAGCGCTCACAGTTCATCCATCAGCACGCGGCGCGGCGTGCGAAAAAATTTCTATTTTTGCGCATCGTGCGCAGCTCGCGCCGATAGATGAACTGCGCGTGAACATTTTAACCCCATGCTCCAACTCGTAGATTTCGTTGTCCGGAATCGTTTCTTTTTGGTTTTTGTGTTGCTGGAGGTACTCAGTGTCTGGCTGATCGTGCGCAACAACACCTACTGGGGAGCTACTTATTTTAATACTTCCAATTATTACGTCGCCAAAACGCTCGCGTTCTCGAATTCGGTGCGCGATTATACCAAGCTCGACGAGATCAATGCGGACCTGGCCAGTGAAAATGCACATTTGCACGCGCTGGTGGCCAAACTGAGCCAAACCAATGCCGGCCAGTCACCGGCAGGTTATGTGCCGGATTCCGCATTCGCAGCGCGGTTTACCTACATGGTGGCCAAAGTGGTGGACAATGAGACCAACAAGGCGAACAACGTCATCACAATCGATAAGGGGACGGCGCACGGTATCAAACCGGGAATGGGCGTCATTTCGGCCACCGGTGTGGTGGGTAAAGTCAGGTTTTGTTCTGAACATTACTCAGTGATCACGTCGATCCTGCATTCGAATTTCATGGTTTCGTCCAAACTGGTACGCAGCAAGGAAATCGGTTATGCCAAATGGGCCGGAAAAGATCCCAATTTCATCGAAATGATCGATGTTTCGAAGTATACCAAAGTTTTCAAGGGTGACTCGGCGGTAACTTCGGACCAGAACTCGGTTTTTCCCCCTAATATTATGGTAGGAAAAGTAGAGAGCGTGGCCGTTAATCCGAACCAGACATTCTACAACATCGTGCTGAAACTGGCGACGGACTTCCGGAACCTTTCGTACGTGTATGTGGTACAAAATCACCAACTTGTAGAACAGGAAAGCCTTAAATCTAGAACAATAGAACTGAAAAAATGAGCTTACGCGAAGCGATACAGTATTCCCTGATGATCCTGCTTTACCTGTTTTTGCAGATCTTCTTCATGCGGAATATCGTGCTGTTCAACTACGCGTTCAGCTTCATTTACATTGCGGCCATTCTGCTGCTGCCTGCGGATATGGACCGGATGTATTCGCTTCTGATCGCGTTTGCGATCGGGTTTATAGTGGATGTGTTTTCCAATACATTCGGTATGCATGCATCGGCGACGGTGCTGATCGCCTACCTTCGGCCGTTCCTGATCCATTACCAGATGAAGTCGCGCGGGGCCGAGCGCGCGGAGGTGGGCATACGTGCGCAGGGTTTCGGGGCATTCGTGTCTTACATTTTTCCGTTGATCCTGCTGCACCA
>CBIHPQ010000271.1:0-9450 GCA_966211825.1 uncultured Dyadobacter sp.
TAACTACCTCGAAAACACGTTCCAGAAACTCGTAGAGCTGGAAAATGCAACGAAAAACGACGAGCTGGCCAACATTATCATGGCCAACCTGCACGTCATTCCCGAACGCGCGGAGAAGGCCGAGCTCTACGATTTTTACCGCGACCAGCCCATTAGTATAAAACTGAAAAAAGACCTTTCGGCGCAGAAGAACGCAGAAGGTTACTACCGCAAAGCGAAGAACGAGAAGATCGAAATAGACCGGCTGAACGACAGCCTATCGGCACGAGAAACGGACAGGAAGCGGTTGCAGGAGCATTTGGAGCACGTTGAAAGCATTGAGTCGCTCCGGGATTTGCGGGCTTATATTAAAACCAACAAACTGGAACAGGCCAATGCCGCACCGGCGCTCGACGAGCTTTTCAAACGCATTGATTTTTTGGGCTACACAATACTGATCGGCCGGAATGCGAAGAACAGTGATTTGCTGACGAAGCAGGCGCATAAGGAAGATCTGTGGCTGCATGCCAAGGACGTTACCGGCTCGCACGTGGTAGTGAAGAACCAGCCCGGGAGGAAATTTCCTTCGCCGGTAATCGAGCGCGCGGCAGAACTGGCGGCGTTTTATTCGAAGCGGAAGAACGATTCGCTGTGCCCGGTGATCGTGACGCCAAAAAAGTTTGTGCGGAAACCGAAAGGCCTGCCCGACGGCCTGGTGCTGATCGACAAGGAGGATATCGTGATGGTTGTCGCTAAGGGTGAATAGATTGTGTGAAATGTCCTAAAAATGAAGTTTTTATTATTTATTAACAGAAATCCCCCTTTGAATAATCTTTTGCTATTGCGAACTTCGTGTGAAATTTGAGAACCGGAATTTTTTAGTGCAGAATGCTCGAAAGTCGTCGATTTGTTATCATTGGTTTTTTTGCTTTAGTAGGTGTTATATACTTATTACGACTTTTCTACCTCCAGGTGCTGGATGAGAGCTATTCCATCGAGTCTTCCAGCAACTCCATCAAACGCGTTACCGAAATCCCTTTCCGCGGGCAGATCTACGATCGCTACGGAAAACTCATTGTATATAACACGCCCGTATACGACCTGCTGGTGACACCCTCCAAGGTGAGAATGGACGATACGCTGCGGTTTTGCCAGGTTTTGGGCATCGCACGGCGCGATTTCGACAGCCTCATGAACGCCGCCAGCACATATAGCCGGGTGAAGCCGTCGTTGTTCCTGCGGCAGCTTTCGAAGGAAGATTTTGCGTCGATCCAGGACATTATGGTCGACTATTCCGGTTTTGAATTTGCCAAAAGCTCTTTGCGCACCTACACGGCGTCCACGCTCGCAAATACCCTCGGGTATGTGAGCGAGATCACGAAAGGGCAGCTGGAAAAGCAGGAAGAGCCCTATTACCGGCAGGGAGATTATATCGGCCAGAGCGGCGTGGAGCGGATTTATGAGGATGAATTGAGGGGAAAAAGGGGGACGAAGTTTGTCATGCAAAATGTAAATGGCGTGTACAAAGGCCCCTGGAAAAACGGAGAACTCGATACCATGGCCGTGGCAGGCGAGAACCTTTATACCGGCCTGGACCTGGAAGTGCAGCAATATGCCGATAGCCTGATGGTCAATAAGGTGGGGAGCGTGGTGGCGATAGAGCCGCGCACCGGGCAGATCATTTCAATGGTTTCTGCCCCGACTTACGACCCGAATACGCTCGCAAGCCGGTACTTCTCTAAAAACTTCGCCGCATTGGTGCGCAACCCGTACAAGCCGCTGTTTAACAGGCCGGTAATGGCGAGTTACCGCCCGGGGTCCACATTCAAGCTGATCCAGGCGCTGATTGGCTTACAGGAAGGCGTGATCACCCCAGGAAGCGGTTTTACGCACGCCAATTGCCCGGTAGGGTGCCACAATCACCCCGCTACCAGCACAGTAGCACTTGGCGTGACGCATTCATGCAACCCTTATTTTTATAATGTATTCAGAAGGTTGATCTATAAAAACAATATCAAAAATACTTTCAAGGCCTCGGCGGTCGGGCTCGACGCCTGGCATGATAACATTGCGAAGTTCGGGATCGGCCAGCGGCTTGGGATCGATTTGCCGAGTGAGTACAAGGGGAATTTGCCTAATAAAAAATACTACGACCGTTTTTACGGCGAATACCGCTGGAAGTTTTCGAACATTTACTCGCTCAGTATCGGCGAGGGTGAGTTGCTGATCACGCCTTTGAAAATGGCGAATGTGGCCGCCATTATCGCGAACCGCGGATATTTCTATACGCCGCACGTCATCCACGGCATTGGCGACAAGAAGAGCGTGAAGCCGGAGTTCCTCGAAAGGCATGAAACCGGCGTGGAGCCGCACAATTTCGATCCGGTGATCGAAGGGATGATCGGAGCGGTGGAAGCTGGTACGGCTCGTCGCTCGCGCGTGGAGGGCATTTCCATTGCAGGGAAAACGGGTACCTCGCAGAACAAACGCGGGGACGACCACTCGATTTTTATCGCGTTCGCGCCGGTGGAAGATCCTAAGATCGCGATCGCCGTGTTTGTGGAGAATGCAGGGGCCGGTGGTTCCGCAGCAGCGCCGATTGCCAACCTTATCATTGAAAAATACCTCTCGCGCAAGGTCACCAACAAGGGGCTGGAAGAACGGATGATGAAGCTCGACCTGATGAGCAAGGTGGTGCTGCCTACGACGAAAAAGCCGGACGAAACGGAAACGAAGAAGAAAACGGAGCAAGTAAAGCCAACGGGTGACCCCAACGACCCTGCCAACCGCCCACCGGGAGCGCCACATCCGGCTAATCCGGCTGCGATGAGAAAGCCGGCGACCCTGCCGAGGCAAAGTCAGCAAAAAGCACTTTAAGAAACTTACAAACCGATATTGAAATGGCTGAAAGCAAGCCGATTACCAAGAACGTGGACTGGATGGTGGTGCTGATTTATATCGCTTGCCTGATCATCGGCTGGTTGAATATCTACGCAGCCGTGTACAATCCGGAAACGCAAACCAGCATGTTCGATATGTCGAATAATGCAGGGAAGCAGCTGATGTGGATCGGGACGGCCGCATTGCTGATCATTTGTATCCTCGTGATCGACTATAAGTTTTACGAGACTTTCTCCTTCGTGATCTATGCCGTCGTCATATTCCTGCTGGTGGTGGTGCTATTTGCGGGGTCGAATATTAATGGATCACGCTCCTGGATCAAACTGGGCGGTTTTTCGTTGCAACCGGCCGAGTTTTCGAAGCTGGCGATCAGTCTGGCGATCTCCAAATACCTGAGCGATCCGGCGATCAGCCTTACCCGCAAGTTAAAGGATTACTATCCGATCATGGGGATCATCGCATTACCCGCATTCCTGATCCTTTTGTCGAATGAAACCGGTTCTATGCTGGTTTTCGCATCTTTTGCGATCGTTCTCTACCGCGAAGGAATGCCCGGGTTTATCCCTGCCATCGGGATGATCGGCGCTGCTTTGCTGATCATTACCTTGCTTTTTGTGAAATGGTACATTGCCGGGGCCATTATCGTGATCGCCGGTCTGGTGATTTGGCTGATGCCGGTCATGACGCGTCGCCGCGGCGGGCTTTGGGCCACCATCATCGTTGCTTTTGTGATGATCGGTGTCGTTTTCGGAGTGGACTTTTTTATGAATAATGTACTCCAAAAACACCAGAGAGGCCGCATTATGGTACTTCTCGACCCTGACTCCGACCCGCGCGGCATCGGCTGGAATGTAATCCAGTCCAAGATCGCGATCGGTTCCGGCGGACTTACCGGAAAAGGCTTTTTACAGGGAACACAAACCAAGTTTGACTTCGTACCCGAGCAGAGCACCGACTTTATTTTCTGTACAGTGGGAGAGGAGCACGGGTTTTTGGGCACCGCTATCGTAGTATTTCTTTTTATAGCATTGATATCCAGGCTGGTGGTGCTTGCCGAGCGACAGCGCAGCCGGTTCGCGAGAGTGTACGGCTATTGCGTGGCGGGCATCATTTTCTTCCACTTTTTGATCAATATCGGGATGACCATCGGACTAATGCCGGTAATTGGTATCCCACTGCCGTTTTTCAGTTATGGCGGGTCGTCGTTGTGGTCGTTTTCGGTACTTCTGTTTATTTTCCTGAAAATCGACGCACAACGTCCGTTTACCTTGTCGAGAGGGTAGAATCATTAAATCTTCCCCGCCGCCAGAATCAACAATACCCAGCCCACGATCAAAGCCAGGCCGCCGATCGGTGCTGTTGCGCCGAACTTGGTGATGCCGGTAAAGCAAATGGCATACAGCGAGCCGGAAAAGATGATAACGCCTACCGCAAATGCATTGCCGGACCAGCCGAGGAGTTTTACGGCGTCTGCGCCCGCACGCTGCATGAGTATGCCCACGAGCACCATCGCTAGCGCATGATAAAACTGGTATTTCACAGCCGTTTCAAATGTCTCGGTGCGGCCGGAAGTTTCCAGCATGCCTTTCAATGCATGCGCGCCGAATGCGCCCAGGGCGACGGCCAATGCGCCCAGGATGCCGCCTGCCTGTATCATGAATTTCATATAGGATGTATGGGTTAAATGGTAAGCGATGCGACTAGCCGTTCGATAGAATGTGTCCAAATCGCAGTGGTAAAGTTAGTCCCGGGCACAGGCGCGACCAACTCTTTGTGGCAATTTTATTAACTTGCGCGCTTTGGAATAGCATTTCGGATGCTGCTCATCGTGGAAAAGACTCGACCAATGACCATAGAACGCTTCATTCAGCTGTGGACGCACCGCTATCATAAATACACACACATTGCCAAGGCGCATTTAAAAGGCCGCCAGGCCAGGGCGCATTTCCGGGGCGTAAAGCGTGGCCTGAAAAAAGAACAGGAGCTGGTCGCCATCATTCGCACGGAGCATTTTGGCGACATTGTGGCTGCTGAGCCGATATCGCGTTACGTGCGCGAACAACATCCAAACGCGCACATCGTGTGGTTTGCCAAACCCGGTTTTGCCGAGCTCGTTAGCCATAATCCGCACGTCGACGAGGTTTTCAGAGAATTCTGCGTTACCGAACGTCGTGTGCTGATGGAAGGCAATGTGTTCGACAAAGTTTTTGAACTGCAATTCAGGAATAACAATCATTGCCCGAAATGCCAGGTTTTTACGGAAAATCCCGTGGCATTGAAGCGGGATATCAATGTCTTCAACTATTTCGATTACGGCAATTTGCTGGAAGTTTTTGCACAAACGGGCGACCTGATCGCGCCGAAAGCTGCATTTCCGGCCGACGATCAGCCGCGATTGTATCTGCAACCCGCTCACAAAGACAAAGTTGATCGCCTGGGTTTACAGGAAAAATACATAGTACTGCATTGCCGGTCTAACTACGAGCCGAAGGACTGGCCGGCCGGTCGTTGGGAACAACTCGTGCATTGGATAGCGGAACGGTATGACTATCAGCTCATTGAAATAGGTCTGGAAAGTAATTTGAATATAAAAACACCGGCTTACCGCAACTTGTGCGGCCAGATGAGCATTCTCGAAACCGCTGAGGTGATCCGCCGGGCGTCGTTTTTTATAGGTCTCGACAGCGGGCCGTCGCATTTGGGCAAAGCAACGGGTACCTTCGGGCTTATCCTGATGGGCGCGCTGAACAATTTCGAGAATTACAACCCTTATTCGGGCAGGTATGGCCGCCAGGAGAATGCATTGCTCGTCAGGCAGGCTGGGTTGCCTTGTGCAGAGCTTCCGTTTGAATATGTGCAGGAACGGGTGAAATCGGTGTTGGAAAAGAGTGCGGACAATGCACCGAAAGTGCTATCGTGAGCCGAAAATTGCGCTCCCCACGCGTACGAGTGTGCTGCCCTCTTCCTGGGCGATCAGGTAATCGCCGCTCATGCCCATGGAGAGCTCGCGCATGGTAACACGCACATTTTCGTGGCTTTTAAAAGATTCGAAAGTGGTTTTCAGACCGCGGAATTCATTTCTTACGACGTCCAGGTCTTCGGTGTTCGAAGCCATACCCATAAGTCCGGCGATGCGTATATGGGTCAATGTGAGCAGTTCGCCGGAGGTGATGATTTCCAGTGCTTCCGCTTCGGACAACCCGAATTTGGTCTCTTCGCGGGCAATGTAGATCTGCAAAAGGCAGTCGATGACGCGATCGTGCTTCCCGGCTTCCTTGTTGATTTCTTTGAGCAATTTGAAACTGTCGACCGAATGCACCAGGCTCACGAACGGTGCCATATATTTGACCTTGTTGGTTTGCAGGTGCCCGATCATGTGCCATTCGATGTCTTTGGGCAATTCCTCGTATTTCCCAACCATTTCCTGCACTTTATTCTCACCAAAAAGCCTGGCGCCCGCCTCGTAAGCCTCCATCAATAAGCTGGTTGGCTTAGTTTTTGTAACCGCTACGAGGCGGGTTTCTTCGCGTAATCCTTGTTGAATGCGGGCCAGATTGTCGGCTATGGAAGACATGCAGTGTGACTAAAAATTTGATAATTAGGAGGTTAATCCAAGAAATTATTGACCGGACGCGATAAATCGCCGTTCGCGTATTTCAAAATTGAAAAAAACATACTTCTTTTACCAACTAAATTCAAAATTTAACCTTCTGTATGGACTACAACCAGGAACAAAAGCAAGACAGAAAAACTCTCCTATGGGCCGCTTTGGCCGTTTTGCTGTTGCTTAATTTGGTGCTTGTGTACTTTATATACCACGAAAAGCAGGAAAACCTCGCGAAGGACGAGATTATCACCGCCAAAACCGAGGAAGTTCTTTCCATTAAAACCAAACTGGATTCCATTTCCACAGAGCTCGATATTAAAATTGCTGAAATCCAGAAACTGGGCGGAAGCGTGGACTCGCTGGTGGCATTGAAGGCGCAACTTGAAAAGGATAAGAAGGAGCTCAAAAATGCCAGCACATACTCGGCTGCGAATTATAACCAGAAGATCAAGAATTACGAATCGGTATTGTCTGAAAAGGATGGCGAAATTGCCCGCCTGAGACAGGAACTCGGCATTGCTACGACGAAGAACGAAGAGCTGAACCAGAAAGTGACCGGTCTGGAATCGGAAAAACAACTCCTGGCGGATTCGGTTACTACCTATTCGGCTCAAAACAGGGAGCTGGTCGAAAAAGTAACGCTGGCATCTGCACTTCGCGCCGAAAGCGTGAGCGTCAATGCGGTTTCCTCGAAAGGTAAGGAGCGCGAGGGCGGCAAATACCGTGCAAAACGCATCGATAAGCTGAGAGTGAACTTCAAACTCGGCGATAATGCCGTGGCCAAGCAGAACGATAAGGACATTTATCTGCGTATACTTGATCCGGATGGTGCGGTGCTGTCGGATATGGCAACGGGCTCCGGTTCATTCATTTACAATGGCAGGGAATTGATTTACAGCTCTAAACAAACGGTGAGCTTTACCAATACGGGCCAGTCGGTTGACATTTTCTACGGCCGCGGCGGTATCCCGATGAAAGACGGAACGTACGCGATAGAACTGTACAGCGAAGGCTTCAAGATCGGCCAGGGCGACTTCACAGTGAAATAATACCGCTGCAGGTAATAGTTAAGTCATTGAAGGGCTTGGAATTTTGAATTTCAAGCCCTATTTTTGCACCCTCATTTTGATGATTATGTCAAAATGAGGTTTTTAATTTATCATAATTAACCAATTACCGTATGTCTAAGCAATATGAAACGGTGTTCATTCTAACTCCCATTTTGTCTGAGGCCCAGGCAAAGGACGCCGTTGAAAAATTCACGACAATCATCACCTCAAACGGTGCGCAGATTGTACATGAAGAAAACTGGGGATTGCGTAAGCTGGCCTACCCCATCCAAAAGAAAAACTCCGGCTTCTATCACATTGTAGAATACACTGCAAGTGAAGGAAACGTAGTAGATGTTTTGGAAACCGAGTTCCGTCGTGACGAGCGCGTTTTGCGTTTTATGACTATCGCCCTGGATAAGCATTCTATCGCTTACAACGAGAAGAAACGTAAGGGTCTGGTAGGCAGAAAGAAAGAAGAAGCAACTGAGTCAAAAACCGAAAACGCATAAGCTATGTCACTCGTAAACGAGCCGGTTGAAAAAAACATTAACCGCAAAAAATACTGCCGTTTCAAAAAAGCGGGCATCAAATATATCGACTACAAAAATCCGGATTTCCTCCTGAAACTTGTAAACGAGCAAGGTAAGATCCTTCCGCGCCGCCTTACCGGTACCAGCCTGAAATATCAGCGCAAGGTGTCACAGGCAATTAAAAGAGCACGTCACCTGGCACTGTTGCCGTTTGTTGCTGACCAATTGAAATAATACAGTAAAGAGCTACAAAAATGGAAATCATACTTTTAACAGATATAGCAGGGGTAGGTTACAAGAACGATATCGTGACTGTGAAAGCAGGTTACGGTCGTAACTACCTGATCCCTCAGGGTTTTGCGTTGCTGGCAAATGCCTCCAACCGCAAGATCGTTACTGAAAACGTACGCCAGGCTGCGCACAAGGCTGAGAAGCTGAAAAAAGACGCAGAGGACATCGCAGCTGCGATTGGCGACCTGACAATCGATATCAAAACTGTGGTAGGCGAAAGCGGCCGTATTTTCGGACGTGTTACCAACACACAGGTTTCAGACATCCTGAAAGCGAAAGGCTTTGAAATCGATCGTAAGAAAATCACTGTTGATGACGTGAAATCAATCGGTTCTTACTCCGCATTGATCGACCTTCACAAAGAAGTGAAACACAAAGTTACCCTGAACGTAGTAGCAGCGGAAGACTAAGCGTTTCGATAATGCAACAAAAAAGGACGACCCTCACGAGTCGTCCTTTTTTGTTGTGCGCTGCCATGGCCGGTTCGCAGGATGGAAATGGACCATCGATGCGACCACCGCGACTATTTCAATGCGGGAATCCGCAGCACCTGGCCTGGATAAATCAGGTCGGGATCTTTCAACATGGGTTTGTTGGCTTCGAAGATGACCGGATATTTCATCATGTCGCCGTAAACGGTCTGAGCGATTTTGGAGAGCGTGTCGCCTTTTACTACCGTATGATAGGTCGCTTCCGGTTCCGGTGTGGCGACTTTCACGCGGTTATCGACCACTCCCACGCCTTCTACATTACCAACTGCCAGGGCGATCTTTTCAGCATCTTCCTGCTTGGCAACCTCGCCTTCGAGGGTAACGGTGTCACCCGAAGTTTTGACTGAGAGGTTGTTGTAAGCGAGCCCGATAGACTTCACGTGCGCGAGCAATGCGCTGGCGCGCAGGGGTTCCGCTTCCGGGGTGGGGGCTGCTGCTGGAGCATCTTTGCCGAATACTTTTTCTCCAACGCCTTTGATAAATGAGATTAAGCCCATGTTTTTTAAATTTTGGTTAATGAATAGAATTGAGTTTGTAAATGAAAGGTAGCGGTAATGTTAACTTTCTTACCCGTAAGATGCAATTATTATGCCAAAATT
>CBIHPQ010000272.1:0-9446 GCA_966211825.1 uncultured Dyadobacter sp.
TATTTACCATACATTTGATGGCATAGAGCTATACCCGAGTATTGAAGAGAAGGCTGCACATCTATTATATTTCATAATCAAAAACCACTCATTTACAGACGGTAACAAGCGAATCGCCGCATTGATCTTTGTGTGGTTTCTGGAACGAAACAGTACGCTATATAAACCGGATGGCTCAAAACGACTCGCGGATAATGCGTTGGTGGCGCTGACACTGATGATTGCCGAAAGTAGTCCGACGGAAAAGGATGTAATGGTAAAAGTGGTAGTAAGCCTGATCAATCAAAACAATTAGGCTTACTACCACAAAACCTCACAGCCGCGCCCCCTTCAACCGCAAACTATTCATCACCACCGAAACCGAACTCAACGCCATTGCTGCCCCCGCAATCATCGGGTCGAGCAGGAAGCCATTGATAGGGTAGAGTATGCCTGCGGCGATGGGAATGCCTATTACATTATATATGAAGGCCCAGAAAAGGTTTTGCTTGATGGTTACCACGGTTTTGTGGGATAGTTTTAGGGCTTTCGGCAATGCAAGAAGGTCGGAGGTGATGAGGGTCATTTTGGCGACGTCCATGGCGATGTCGGAGCCTTTGCCCATGGCTACGCTCACGTCCGCCTGTGCGAGGGCCTGGGAATCGTTGATGCCGTCGCCGACCATCGCCACGGTCTTGCCCTGGGCTTGCAGCTTTTTAACAAATTGCATTTTATCGTCCGGCTTTACTTCGGCCAGGTAGCTGTCGATGCCGGTTTGTGCTGCCACCGCGGCTGCGGTTTGCGCATTGTCGCCGGTGAGCATATGCACCTCGATGCCCTGAGCATGCAGTTTTTCAACGGCTTCGCGTGAGGTGGGTTTCAGCTGGTCGGCGATGGCGACGAGGCCGGCATGACGGCCGTTTATCGCGATTCCGATCACGGTTTTGGCCTGGGCTGTCAGTACTTCGTAGGCGGATTGCAGTTCGGGGGCAATGCGGATATGCTCCTTTTCAAGGTATCTGAATGTCCCGATGATGTACTCACTGCCGCCCGCAATGCCACGGATACCGCTTCCGGTCGCCGATTGGAAATCAGAAACGTCGATCTTTTTGTCATTGCCGACGTAATGCACAATGGCTTGCGCGAGCGGGTGTTCCGAGCGCGCTTCAAGGGCTTTCACCGCCGCCAAATGCGTGGGTTCGTCTTCCGGGTCGCTTATCCATTGCCAGTCGGTAACTTCGGGACGGCCTTCGGTGAGCGTACCTGTTTTATCGAGTATCACGGCGTCCACTTTGTAGGCTTTTTCAAGACTTTCGGCGTCGCGGATCAGGATATTGTTTTCAGCGCCCTTCCCAACCCCGACCATCATGGCCGTAGGCGTGGCGAGTCCCAGCGCACACGGGCAGGCGATCACGAGCACGGATACCGCCGTAAGCATAGCATGCGTAAGGGCATTTTCACCGCCCAGTACCATCCAGATGATGAATGTGAGAATTGCGATACCAATCACAATCGGCACGAATATGCCGGCAATGCGGTCGGCGAGGCGTTGTACGGGGGCTTTGCTGCCCTGCGCCGCCTGCACAGTTTTGATGATCTGGGAGAGCACCGTTTGCTTGCCTACTTTCTCGGCAGTGAATGTAAAGCTTCCCGTCTGGTTGAGCGTTCCGGCGAAAACATGGTCGCCCTGTTTCTTTTCGGCGGGGATGGGCTCGCCGGTCATGAGGCTTTCGTCAACAAATGAGCTGCCGCTCATAACCTTGCCGTCGACCGGTATTTTCTCGCCCGAGCGAATAATGACCTCGTCACCCAGGACTACCTCGCGTGCCGGAATTTCAATTTCGGAACCATCCCTGTTAACCCTCACGGTCTTAGGTTGTAAACCGATCAGCTTCTTCAATGCATCGGAAGTGTTCGACTTGGCGCGTTCTTCCATTAGTTTGCCTAACAGAATGAAGAAGATAATAACGGCCGAAGCCTCGAAATACACGTGCGGATGCAGGCCGCGCGCGTGCCAGAATTCGGGGACGAATGTATTGAATGTGCTGAAAAGAAACGCGACACCGGTGCTCAACGCCACGAGTGTGTCCATATTCGCTTTCCCATGCTGCGCCTGCTTCCAGGCATTTGCGAAGAAATCTTTTCCGAAAATAAACAGCACCGGCAGCGTCAGGGCGAGCATGATGTAGTTTGCATAGGCCCAATCCATGAAGAACATGCCCAGCACCACAACCGGCGCTGTGAGTATGCCGGTGTAAATGGCCTTGTTTTTCAGGTTCCGATAATGTTCCTGCTGGATTTTTTCTTGTTCAGCGATCGCGTCTTCCTCGTTTTCTTCGATGATGAGCCCGTAACCAATGCTTTGCAGCACGCGGTCCATTTCAGGAAGGTCTACGAGCTCCGGGTCGTAGGATACGAACACCGACTGGTTGGCGTAGTTCACCGCAGCGGCCTCGATCCCTTTGGTGTGGCTTAGCATCGATTCAACGCTCACCGCACACGCCGCGCACGACATGCCGGTAACGGGAAGTGTTGCTTTTTTTATATCTGTTGTCGTTTCCATAGTCTTTCAGAATTGGTATACAAAAATAAAATCCAACTCTGCCGATACCGTTACACAATTCTGGCTGTGGTTTGCAAGATTTGTGGAAACGGTGGTTAAAAAAGCCCTTCCTGCCTCTTTCCATTCCATCAACCGACATTCATTTAAAACACAAACAATGAAAAAACTGCTGTTGTCCATCATATTGCTCTCGGCCGGGTTGCGGGCCTTCGCGCAGGACAGGAACATTACATTTTATATTGGTACGCAGGATAAGGGCGCGAATTCTTCGATCACCCGCTGTGAGCTGAACCTAGCCTCTGGACAGATCATGCTGATCGACACGATTAATAAGTCGCTTGCGCCGGGCTACGTGGCCATTTCGCCCAACAAGCAGAACCTGTATGCGATTTCTTCGGACAATAAGGTGTCTGCCTACGCCATCGAGCCTGACCGGAAGCTGAAATTTCTGAATAGCGAGTCTTCGGAGGGTGCAGGGCCGTGCCACGTTTCGGTACACCCGACAGGCAAAATGGCTTTTGTATCCAACTACGGTGGCGGAAGCTTTTCGGCCTATAACGTCGGGACCGATGGAAAATTGAGCCCAGCCGTTTACAAAGAGCAATACACCGGAACCGGCCCGAACGCCAAACGTCAGGAAAAGGCACACGCGCATTTCGCGACTGCGGGCCCGGATGGTAAATATGTGTATGTGACGGATTTGGGAAGTGACAAGGTAATGAATTACAGCGTCGACGTGAATGCCGGCAAATTGGTGCCTAATAAAGAGCAGCCGTTCTTTTCGGGCAAAGCCGGTGCGGGCCCGCGCCATCTGATCATCCATCCATCGGGCAAGCGGCTGTTCCTGCTCAATGAACTCGACGCAACGGTTACTGCTTGCTCAGTCGATAAAAAAGGGGTGATTAAGGCTATTAAGACATATCCCACCATCCCTGCCGACTACTCAGGGCCAAGCAATACAAGTGCCGCGATCCATCTCCACCCGAACGGTAAATTCGTATATGTTTCAAACCGTGGGCATAACTCGATCACTGCATTCAGGATTTTGGGCAACGGCGAACTGGAAATGGTCGATCAGCAGACGAAATCCATTGCTACGCCGCGGGACTTCAATATCGATCCTACCGGCAAATACCTGATCGTTGCCAATCAGTCGTCGGACAACCTGGCAGTGTACGATGTGGATGCCGAAACGGGCAAGTTCACGTTCAAGCACGAAAGCATTGCCGTGAAGTCGCCCATTTGCGTAGTATTTTTGTAAACGAGTTATAATCGAATTGCAGAGCGAAATGGTCAGAGTTTTCTGGCCATTTTGTTTTGGTAGTAGTTCAAAAAGTCCTCGATCTGCTCCACGGGCATCTTCCGGGCTATGATCTTTTTGTTTTTATCCAGAATATAGATCGTAGGCGTCGTTACGACGTCGAATTTCCGGTTGAAATCGATCTGGTTCAATGCGTCGTAGCCGTTGATCAGCCCATCCAGGTGGTAGGTTTTCACGAACGACTTCCATTCTTCCATATTATGCTCGGTCGAAATGGCCATTACCTTGATGCCGTTGGCCTTGTTCTTCTCGTAAAACGCTTTCAATACCGGCGAGGCTTCCTTGCAATGCCCGCAGGAAGGGGCGAAGAAAAACAGCACGGTATAATTGGCGTCGATAGCCTGTACACTCACTTTCTTGCCGGTCAGGTCGGTTAGGGTCAATGCGGGGAAGGTTTTATTCACCAGCAGGTCCTTCATCGTTGTGACCTTCTCGGAGATGCGCTTTTTAACGTCGTCGGTTACACCCATTTCGCCCGACAGGTAATATTTGTTGGCCATATGCACCCAAACGGCCTCGGTACCGACGGTCTTGGGGTTTTCATACTGATTGGTAATGTAAAATACCGTCCAGGCCTTCACATCTTTGTTGACAGAAACTTTCTTAATGATCATGTCAGCGTCTTTGATGATCGAATCCGGGGTTTGTACGACCAGATTTTTGAAATACCGCTCCATTTTAGGTTCGAGGAACGGGGTGTTTATAAGGCGCGGGTCGGAAAAGTCGAAGTTATCCCAGTAATGTGCTTTGTAATAATTGAAAACCCACATCGAGTCGGTTTTGCCGTTAGCTAATTTGGGTGCAGCCGGGATTTCAGGGTCCGACGACATTTTCAGTAACTGAGCCGTGAACGTTCCGTTGTTTTCCGAGAGCAACTTTTTGCGGTAGGTGCCAAATCCGTCCTGAATCGTCCTGATCCGAGCCTGCGCTTCCGGCGTCGATTGCTTGCTTAGCGCCTCGATCTCTTTGCTACCTTTGGCTAATTCTTTTCGATAATCATAGAAAAGCTCGTTTTCTTTGGAACCGGTTACTTTAATTGACGTGTTCACGTCGGCGGTGTCGGCTTCGAGCGCGAAACTGGTTTCCTTGCCGGAATAGATCAGTTCGATCATCTTCTGGTTGCCGGGGAAAAGGATCACGTAAAGGCCTCCCGGAAGCGTCGTTTTGTCTTCGAATACAACTTTCCCGTTGGCATCGGCCCTGGCAGTATCTTTGGGAACAAATAGCGTCGCATTTCGATTGTAATGCCCGAGAACGAAAGCCGAATCCCGGATTCCCTTGATGGTCGCTTCAATGCGGTAGCCCTGGGAGTAAGCGCTGGAAAAGAAACCGAAAACGGTCAGTATCAACAGTAGGGAAAGGCGGGTATAATCTCTCATCAGGCTATGGAAAGTTTGCTTTAAAGCTATTTATTGGATTATTTCAAATTTTGAAGTCTGTAAAATTAACTTCAAAACGATAACATCAGCAGGGTTCTTATTCAAATGTTTTATTTTCTCTCCAAAGCGATAGACTTCCTCATAATGCCGCTGAGCATTGTGATTTTTATACTTATCTATTCATTTGTCGTAAAAAGCGACCGGAGACGGAAGCAGGCGGTGGGTTTGGTGATCATCCTGTTGCTGCTGGCATCCAATTCGTTCCTGGTTCTGAAGGCCGTAAATGCATGGGAACACAAGTTCACTAACCTCGACGAGGTGCGGGAAACCTATGACGTCGGCATTCTGCTGTCGGGCGGGTTGACCACCACCAGCACGCCGAGGCAGGACCACGCGGCATTGGGCAACCATGGCGACCGGATCCTGCAAACGTACCTGCTATACAAGCACGGGAAGATTAAAAAGATACTGATTACGGGAGCAAGCGGGGATATACTGATGGCCAGAAGGCGGGGCGAAACACGACAGGCAGCGGCGCTGCTGGCGAGTTGGGGCGTTCCGGCCCATGACATCCTATTTGAAGAAAAGGCGCGCAACACCCATGAAAACGCTGTGTTTTCGAGCCGCATCCTGAATAAAATGTTCCCTTCCGGAAAATACCTGCTGATTACCTCCGCATTTCACATGCGCCGGTCGACCGGGTGTTTCGAAAAAATGGGGATCCAAACAGACCCCTTCCCGGCCGACTTTCGTGGGGGATATAACCGGTTTATCATCCAGAAGATGGTGCCGGACCCCGACGCCTTCGCCTGCTTTTGCATGCTATGGCACGAATTTGTAGGGTTAGTAGCCTACAAAGCAATGGGTTACTGCTGAACCTTGCCTGTTTATACGCTCAGGATCTTTACCATTCTCAACAAATCTTCGTTGATCGGTTTCGGAAGTCTGATGGTATCTTCGAAAGGAGTATATACCAGCTCATTGTTGATGATACCGGCCATTACATTCTTTTGTCCTGCAATGAGGCCTTCCAATGCACCTAATCCGAGGCGGCTTGCCAGGATGCGGTCATAGGCGGATGGCGTTCCTCCGCGTTGTGTATGGCCGAGGGTCGTCACACGGATATCCGCGTTTTCGTCTACCTGAACCTTGATTTTGTCGGCTACTTCCTGCGCGCTGCCTTCCTCGTCGCCTTCTGCCACGATGATAATGGACGATGATTTCGAGCGGCTCCATCCCTGTTTCAGGGTTTCGACAACCTGCGAAATGGGCGTGAGGACTTCGGGAACCATTACGAGCTCCGCACCTCCTGCGATACCCGACTGGATGGCGATATATCCCGAGTCGCGGCCCATTACTTCGATAAAGAAAATACGGTCGTGCGAGCTTGCGGTGTCACGGATGCGGTCGATCGCATCCAATGCGGTGTTGACGGCAGTATCGAACCCGATAGTATAGTCGGTGCCGTACAAGTCGTTGTCGATTGTGCCCGGAGCGCCTACGGTTGGGATACCGTATTCATTGCCAAAGATCATCGCACCGGTAAAAGTACCATTACCGCCGATGGCGATAAGTCCTTCGATGCCCAATGCCTGCAAGTTGTCATAAGCCTTCTTGCGGCCTTCGGGGGTCATAAATTCCTTGCTTCTTGCCGATTTGAGTATTGTACCACCTCTTTGAACTATATTACTGACCGAGTGAGACTCCATTTTGTAGACATCACCGGCGATCATTCCGCTATATCCTCTTCTGATTCCAAATACTTCAATACCATGGTAGCATGCTCCGCGTACTACCGCCCGGATGCAGGCGTTCATACCAGGGGCATCTCCTCCTGAGGTAAAAACTCCAATTCGTTTCATTTAATAATTTCGGGTTACTTCTAATCTTTCTATGTACAGCTCCATTTGAACCTTTAAGGCACAATTTCCGCAAATTTATCCGGTATTTTCTTAAAATATATGCCTTGATTCTTAATTATGTTAAAAAAATGCCGGAACAAGAATCGTTTTCATCATCTCAAACATATACCAAGACTCATATATTTGCGCCGGTTAATGGAAATTTAATATCCCCTAACCGGCGTTCGTTGCTACTATTACTGTTTGAAAAGTCATATTCATGGCGGACCATGGCCGGTACCGCTTTCATCCCAAATCAACCCGTAGCTTAATATTACCAAAATGAAAAATCTGTTCTCCTGGCAACGTCTCTGGCCTCACCTGGTTGCTGTCATCGGCTTTATGATTTTGTCCATCGCTTATGTTTCACCAGTGCTGCAAGGCAAGAAGCTCAGCGCCACCGACGAGATCCAGGCACAGGGAGCTGCGCGGGAGGTGATGAACTATAATAAACAATCCGGGGAATGGTCGTGGTGGACCAACGGCATGTTCGGGGGAATGCCTTCCTACCTCGTCGTGGCGGATTATCCAACGAGTATTTCGACGAAAATCGGGCAAGGGGTGAACAAGCTGCTCCCGGCGCCGGCCAATTATTTCCTGATCGGGATGGTGAGCGCTTACGTGCTCTTCCTCGTGCTTGGCGCGGGCGGGTGGCTGGCGGCGATTGGCGCGGTAGCATTCTCTTTCTCGTGTTTTAACGCCATTAACCTCGAAGCCGGGCACATTTCGCAGGTAATTGCGATCATGTACGCCCCTGGTGTGGTGGCGGGCGTCATTCTTGCCTTCCGGCGCAACTGGCTGGCCGGAGCGGCACTTACCGCATTGTTCCTCTCGCTGGAATTATACGCCAACCACGTGCAGATCACCTACTATCTCGGGATCGGCATTGTGATATTGGTAATCATGGAAAGTGTTGCTTTGATCAAAAGGGGCCTCGCAAAAGACCTGGTATTGGTGCTGGGTGGCCTTGCTCTGGCAGCGGTAGTTGCCGTCGGAACGCACACCACACGCCTTTGGAATGCCTATGATTATACCAAAGAAACCACCCGCGGAAAATCGGAACTCAGCCCCGGCGCAAAAAAGGCGGACGCCCAGAAGAGCGACGGGTTGGATAAAGAATACGCATTTACATACAGTTATGGTGTAGGCGAGCTGCTGACGCTCGTGATCCCGAATGCTTATGGCGGCGCTTCCCTCGGCCCGCTTTCAACTACTTCGGAAACGTATAAGACATTGACAGGCCGGGGCATCGATGCTGCGACGTCGCAAAGCGTGGTGCAGCAACTCCCGCTTTACTGGGGCGACCAGCCGATTATGGGAGGGCCTAATTATATTGGTGTGATCGTATTCTTCCTGTTCGTACTAGGCTTGTTTATTGTTAAAAATCCGCTGAAATACTGGGCTGCGGGCGTGATCGTGCTCTATATTATTTGGGCGCTCGGGAAAAGTTTTGCCGGGATCAATTACCTGTTTTTCGACTATTTCCCGATGTTCAACAAGTTTCGGGCGATGACGATGGTGATCTCGCTGGCGCAGCTCCTGATGGTGCTGGTGGGCGTATTGGCACTGTCGGCGATCGCACAGAAGAAGATCACGGTGAATGAATTGCAGAAACCGTTCCTGATATCGGTCGGTATCACCGCCGGCTTAATGCTGATCATGGCATTGTTGCCGGGGGTGTTTTTCAGCTTTACTGGCGCGAATGATCAAATGGTCGCGCTTTCGCAGCAGTTTGGACAGCAAGCGCAAAGCCCTGAGTTTGGTCAGCAGATTTTGAATGCAGTGATTAATGACCGCGAAGGCCTGATGAAGGGCGACGCGATCCGTGGACTGATATTCATCGCATTGGCTGCCGCGCTGGTCTGGTTTTATGCCCAGGATAAGCTGAAATCGGTGGTTTTTTCTGCGGCGTTGCTGATACTGGTCATCTTCGATTTGTTTGGAGTTGATAAAAGATATCTCAATGACGAGGATTTTGTTAGCGCCTATGTGGCACAGGGTGTTACCACGCCTTCACCGGCCGACGAGCAGATCCTGCGCGATAGCGACCCTGATTACCGCGTGTACGACGTTGCTTCCCAGGGCGGACCGTTCAACAGTGCGCAGGCTTCATATTTCCATAAATCGCTGGGCGGATACCACGCTGCCAAGCTGCGCCGCTACCAGGAGCTTTTTGAAAATCAGTTTTTTACTGAAAAACCAAACATGGAAGTCCTGAATATGCTGAATGCGAAATACTTCATCACGCAGGATCAGCAGGGAAATAAGGTAGCGCAGCCCAATCCGCAGGCTTATGGGCATGC
>CBIHPQ010000273.1:0-9391 GCA_966211825.1 uncultured Dyadobacter sp.
AATTCACCGATTTCCCCAATGCCTGGCGGAGCGAGAGCGGCTGTTCGGAGTAAACGCCATTGGAATTTTTGGGGGTATAATCTTCCGACACATCGTCGATCCCCGCCTGGAATGTCACGGGAGAATCCATGATCTTTTCGCACGGGGTAATGAAGTTTTTATCCAGACCTGCCGTGTACACAAATGGTTTGAACGTCGACCCCGGCTGCCTTTTGCCCTGCTTGACGTGATCGTACTGGAAATATTTAAAACCGATCCCTCCTACCCATGCCTTCACGTGCCCGTCACGCGGGTCCATGGCCATCATGCCCGCACGCAGGAAGCGCTTGTAGTATTTGATGGAATCGATCGGGCTCATGGTCACTTCTTGTTCACCATCCCAGGAGAATACCTTCATTTTGTAGGGCTTCCGCATCACTTTCCAGGCTTCCTCCTCGCCCAGTTTGTTTTTCAATACATTGAAATAAGGCAGGCGGCGCACGGCGGTATTGATAAAGCCGGGGATTTCCCTGCCGTTCTCGTCGATCCAGGGGTTACGGCCCTTCCAGTGCTCGCTGAAAATCTTCTGCTGCTCCTTCATGTGGCGGGTAAGCGCCTCTTCCATATATGCCTGCATCCGCGAGTCGATCGTCGTATAAATGCGAAGGCCGCTCGTGTAGAGGTTCAGGTCGGTGCCGTTTTCCTCGTTGTACATTTTCACCCAGGCTTTCAGGTACCCGCGCATCGACTCCTGGAAATACGGCGCGGGGCCGTTGGCATGGGTCTCCATGGCAAAGTGGATACCCAGCGGCTTTTCCTTCATCTGGTTGAAATCGTCTTCGGTAATATCGTCGTACTTCCGCATTTGGGCGAGTACGGTATTCCGGCGGTTGAGGGCATTCTGCGGAAACCGCATCGGATTATAAATGGTGGGGTTTTGCAGCATTCCTACCAGCATTGCCGATTGCGGGATATCCAGGTCACGAACGTCGGTATCGAAATACGTTTTGGAGGCGACCTTGATACCATACGCATTGTTCCCGAACGACACCGTATTCAGGTACATTTGCATGATTTCCTGCTTGGTATATTTTCTTTCCAAAATAATGGAAAGGATCCACTCCTTCGTTTTGGCGATCACGATCCGCACGCCGGGAATTTTACTCAAACTCCCTTCAAACTCTTCTGAACGCGTATTGAACAGGTTCTTCGCGACCTGCTGCGTGAGCGTGCTACCACCGCCCGAGCTCGAATTCCCCGTGAGGATACCCTTGGCGACGCGCAAAAGGCTGCGCGGATCGATACCCGAATGGCTGATGAACCGGGTGTCCTCCGTCGCCAGCAATGCATTGATCAGGTTAGGGGAAATATCGGATATTTCGGCCGGCGAACGGTTCTCGATGAGGTATTTACCGATCGACTTGCCATCCTGCGAGATCAGCTCGGAAGCAATCTCGCTCTTTGGGTTTTCCAGCGCCTTCAAATCCGGCATACCACCGAAAAGCCAGAAAAAATTATAGTTGACGGCTGCAATATAAAGTATCAGCAGGGCGAGCCCGATGCCGAAGCCACGCCATAAATAGAGAATGTGACGCCGGTATTTTCCGGGGTTGAATTGAATCATGTATTTTTCAGAGTAACGCCAATAAACCGACCAAATAAACGAATTTGATCCACAAATCAGCTATTACAACGTCGCTGCGATGGTATTCGCTATTTTTTGGGGTAAAATATTTAACTACGCAACACCCGGCTGGCCGGAAAATTCAACCCGCTTTTTATATTCATTGGGACTAAAACCGGTTTCTTTTTTGAATAGCCTTGAAAAATAGGGCGGGTTTTCGAAGCCTAGCAGGTATGCCGTTTCGGCCACGGTTTTGTCCGTACCGACCAGCATATTCTTCGCTTCCGAAACGAGGAAAATGTGGATCAGTTCGATCGCCGTTTTGCCGGTTTCCTGTTTGAGCAGATCGCTCAGGTACCGCGGCGAAGTATTGAGCAGATCGGCCATCAGCTTTACGGAAGGCAATCCTTTTTCCTGAAAATTACCCCCTTCAAAATAGGTAGCAAGGCTTTCGTTGAACCTTGAAACCGTAGTGCCGGAAAGCTGCGCGCGGTTGATGAACTGTCGCTTGTAAAAACGTTGCGAGTATTTCAGCAGCGAATCCAGGTGCGTGAGCATAATGTCGCGGCTGTATTCATCAGTATTATTAAAATATTCACTTTGAATGCGGGTGAAAAGGTCCCAGATAATCTGCTCCTCGCGCTCCGACAAATGCAATGCCTCATTGGCTTCGTAATCGAAGAAACCATATTTACGTATCTCCGAATGCAGCGGGTGGCCATTTAGAAAATCTTCATGCACGTACATCATGAACCCTTTTTCTTCCAGTTCCACATTATTGATTTCGATTACCTGCCGCGGTTTTGCAAACAACATCGAACCGTTTTCGTGGTCGTATTTCGTTCGGCCGTAGAGGATATGCCCTGCTTTGATCTTTTTGAATGCGATCAGGTAAAAATCCGTCGTGAATTCCCGGCGGCCCAGCGTGCAGCTTCTCAGCTCGTCGCAGGTGAACATGCTGATCATGGGATGCTCCGGGGCCGGCATATTGCTGGCGCGGTGGAGTTCGCTGATGCTTTTGTAGTGGTCCATGGTTTTGAAACGGTCAAATCTGCACCCGTAAAGGTGCAGATTTGAAGATTTTAGTCAAATTTATATAAAATCAGGCAGTTACCTCGCCGACGGTGGCCCCGCCGTGTGCGGCATCGGCTACCTCTTTCCATTCTTCCCATGTTGCGAGGCGGTCGGCGTACACCTGGCTCAACCATGGGAACCCAACTTTACCGAGGAAAATTCGCAATGGCGGGTTTTCTTCGTCGACCAGTTTCAGGATCGCATCCGGCGTAGCTTCCGGGTTACCGATCGTGTCGGGTGTTAAACCTGCGTAGAGCGCTTCCTTCACACCGTCGTACAATGCGATCGGCTCGGTGTGGATGGCCGAGGCACCGCCCCAGTCTGTCGAGAAGCCATTCGGCTCTACAATCGACACCTTAATGCCGAAGTCTTTCACTTCCGATGCCAGCGTTTCGCTAAGTCCTTCAACGGCCCATTTGGATGCATTGTAAAGGCCCAGTACCGGCAATGTGGCAACACCCAGCACGCTCGAAACCTGAATGATGTGGCCGCCGCCCTGTGCCCGCATCACGGGGATAGCAGCTTGTGTTACCCATAACAAACCAAACACATTGGTTTCGATCTGGTCGCGGGCTTCTTTTTCACTAGTCTCCTCGATGGCACCGAACAGGCCGTAACCGGCGTTGTTGATCACTACGTCGACGCTGCCGAAATGTTTGCTGGTTTGCTCTACGGCCGCGAAACTTGCGGCCCGGTCGTTCACATCCAGTTGAATAGTCAATAATGTATCGGGATATTGCGCTGCGAGGTCTTTCAGCGTTTCAGTATTGCGTGCGGTAGCCGCTACTTTGTCCCCTCTTTTCAAGAAAGCCTCTGCCCATATGCGGCCGAATCCTTTGGAAGCGCCGGTAATAAAAATAGTTTTTGACATGATTGACAATTGTTTTGGTGTTTTGATGCTACAAATTTACCGGGTCGCTTCCGCCGGCGACTTATACAAAAATCCGGAAATGCGATACACTTTTACGAAAGCCCGCTTACACGGTTTTCAGGATCGCGGGAACCCTTGAAGTGACATTCCGGTTGCGTGGGTAATGAACATCCAGACCTATTTCCCGACGCCGGAGCTCAGCCCGTTTATCAAATCCTACAAGGTGATCGAAACGCCTGCGGAGGTGGTCAACCATGTGCTGCCGGAAACATCGCCGGTGATGGTGTTCAGGCTGAGCGGACAGGTTTGTTTCAATCATCACGGTGAAACAAATATGCTCGAACCGATCGTCGTCTCGGGATTGCGGAAATCGGGGCGGGCCATGCAGTACGGCTCGGGTACGATTAACATACTCGTCAATTTCAGGGAAGGCGGTATTGCGCCGTTCATCCGCGAGCCGCTGCATGAGCTGAGCGACGCGAGCATTCCCATGCGTAGCCTCGACGGTTTCAGGGACACCGGCCTGCTGGAAGAGCAACTCGCGGCGCAGCCCTCTCACGAGGCACGCATTGCGCTGATCGAGCGTTTTCTGCTCAACAGGATCAGCGGCAAAACGCCGGATCATATGGTCATGGTCGCGATCCGCAAAATCCACAATGCAGGCGGACAACTGCGGATGAGAGAGCTCGCCGCCTCGCTGCATGTGAGTCAGGATGTATTCGAAAAGCGTTTCAGGCGGGTAGCGGGGCTTTCTGCGAAGCAATTTGCCTATATTGTTAAAATGAAATCAGTGGTAGAAAAAGGCCGGTCGGGACAGACGCTGGCCCAGATCGCCCTCGACGCCGGCTATTTCGATCAGCCGCATTTCAATAAAGATTTCAAACTCTTCACCGGGCTCACTCCTACCGAGTTCTTCAAATCGCCCGTGTTGTGGTAAATCAATGATTTTTTACAAGAATGGCAGGCAGCCGTTTTGGAATTTTGTATTAACCAAAACCAATAGCTGTTTACATTAACTGATAAAAATCATGACATCACAACAAAACGACAACCCCATTGCATTCATCAGCAAATACCTGATCCCGGCGGCTTCCAAAGAAACCTTTCTGGCACGCCAGGAAACGAGCCGGAAATACATCCAGACGCTCCCGGGCTTTATCCGTGGCCATGCCTACGATCGTACAACCGAAAACGGTGATACGGAATACATTACCGTTGCCACCTGGGTGAGCGAAGCGGCAATCAGCAATGCGAGGGACCTTGTGCAGGCCGAAAACGAACGGATCGGTTTTAACCGCGCCGAAATGCTGGAAAAGCTAAACATTAAAATGGAACCGGGCGTGTTCCGCGAAGCGCTGGCATCGTAGCAGCCGGGCCCACGGGCGTTGTACCGCAGGCGCGTTCCGGCAACCATGCGGGAACGCGCTTTTTTCAAATGGTGTGTCGTATATTTAGGCTTCCATCGCCATAGCACCATGAAAAACGAAGTACTCGACGTCTCCGGAATGAGGGCTCTCCCCCTCGACCTCGACTCCGCCATTTCCTTTATGCCCTATATCCGCTTCCTCGAACAGCGTATGGCGGAGGAAAAGACCCTGAAATCAGCGTTTTATAAAAATATACTGACCTATTTCCGCGAGAACCAGCTACCGGAAGGCGACGTGGAGCTCGACGAAGCGTACCGGTACAGCGATTTCTTCGAATACGTGTACAGCAGCCTCTCGGCGCCGCTCGTATCGGAGCACAAGCTTGCCTGGGGAATGTGCATGCCCTTGTACCCGAACATTTTCTACGGCACCGACCTGCTTTTCGAAATGCTGAACATGAAGCCGCTCGAAACGCAGTTTGAACTTCAAAAAAAACCGGAAGACTACCAGCGCGAGCGCTTGCATTTGATTTACACATTGATCCTGCAAAGGCTCTACAATTTCCAGGTCCCGGTGAAAATACAGCAATATCACGCCTGGACGGACGCTAATACCGGGCTGTACCGATATTATGAAGTACTGGTCAGCCCCGAGTTTGTGGAAGTGACTGCGAAAGCGGAGTTGCCCGAATTGAATTTCGTGGAGATATATGCGCATTTCAGCGAAAAGGACGGGCATTTGCAGCTTCAAAAGATATTACCACTCGACATGTTCCGGTTCCGGGGCTTTGCCGTGATCACGGTCTCGGATGTTACCGCGAAAATGGCCGTGGAGAACATCAAAAAGGTCCAGTACAACCGGATCCCCGGCGATAGCCCCAACCGCTACCAGCGCATTATCCAGTCGCTGAAAACGCTGGTACAGAACAACCGCATCGAGTTCGACCTGTTTCCGATTGTGCGGGTGAACGGCCAGGCCGTGTACGGGTACGAGCAGGCAGGTACGGGCGTACTCTTTCAGATTTGGGGCGAAAACCGGCTTACACCCGAAGAATTCCGCCGACAGGCCGAAGGCTATGCAGCCAAACCCAACTCTTTTTTCTCCCCCGACATCCAGGGCGAAGATGAGCAGCAGATCGGCTGGCTATTGCCGTTCCGTAACCTGAATGTGCGTTCACTGGCGCTCGTACCCCTTTTTGTGGAGCAGAAACTGGTGGGTGTGCTTTGCATGCATACCTGGGACGACGAGCGCTTCGATGAGAAAAAACTAGCGTCGCTCGAAACGGCGTTCGCGCCCGTGGCCCAGCTGCTCAACACTTATATTGAGGAGTTCAATCAGGAACTGGAAAATATTATCAAGGAAAAATTCACCTCGATTCAGCCCGCGGTGCAATGGAAGTTCAACGAGTCGGCGTGGCATTACCTGCACCGCCGGAAAAAGGGTTTGCCCGAGGTGAGCGAAAACATTGCATTCTTCGATGTGTACCCGCTTTACGGCGCGATCGACATCCGGAACTCTACCCATGAACGCAACACTGCCATCCGCGCCGACCTGGGCCATTACCTCGATGTGCTCAACGAGTTGCTGGATGCCCTTGCAGGCTTCGACCGCTCGTCGCTCATGCAGGAGCTGCGGTTTCATTGCACCAAATGGCGGCAGACCGTCGCCCAGGCCGAATTAAACAGTACTTCGGAGAACAATCTGAACTCGTTTTTGAATGAAGAGGCCCGGAACTACCTCATGCATTTATCGCAGCAGGACGCCCGCACTACCCCGCAGATCGAAGAATACCTCCGCATCACACACCCTTCCCAGGGCGAGGTACACCGGCACCGGCAGGAGCTCGACCGCTCGATGGAGCTGATCAACTCGGCAGTGAACCGGTATTTTGAAGATCAGAAAGAAACCTTGCAGCAATCGTACCCATGCTATTTCGAGAAATTCAGGACCGATGGTATCGAGTATGACATTTATATCGGCCAATCGATCGCCCCTGACAGGCCATTCAACCATTTTCATCTTAAAAACCTGCGGTTGTGGCAAATGTCGTCTATGATCGAAGTGGCGAAACTGACCCGCGGGCTGCTCAGCGAAATGCCGAAGGAGCTGCACACTACCCAGCTGATTTTTGTCCATAATAACATGATCGACATCAGTTTCCGGGCCGACGAGCGAAAGTTCGATGTGGAAGGCGCTTACAACATCCGTTACCAGATGATCAAGAAACGCATCGACAAAGTCCGGATAAAGAACTCGCAGGAACGCCTCACCCAGCCCGACAAGATCGCGCTCATTTACCTCCACCACCGCGACATTGAAGATTATTTACCCTTCATTCATTATTTGCAGGAAACAAAAGCGCTGGACGCCACAATGGAAGAACTCGAACTGGAAGACCTGCAGGGATTGAGCGGCCTTCGTGCATTGCGGCTGGGAATTTTGTATTAGAAGTGAAAGGGAAGTTTGCAGCCAATAGGGTTTGATTGTAATTTAAGTTTAAATATTATTTGGACTTATTACAAATAGACTATATTTGCAACTCGCTTTTACTACTCATTTTTCTCAAATCATGTTTAAAAAACAACTTCTAATTGCCGCTTTCCTACTTTGCTCCTCGGCGCAGCTGTTTGCTCATGCCCTCTGGATCCAGACAGCTTCAAAAGGTAAAGCCGGTCAGAAACAGTCCGTTAAAATCATTTACGCAGAGCCCGGAGACAAGCCGGAAAAGCTGGGTGAATGGTATTCGGATGTAAAAGAATTCGAATTGTGGCTAACCGCGCCGGACCAGAAACGCACCAAACTCGCAACCGTGGCGGCCGATGATCACTTCACGGCAGAGTTTACCCCCGAACAGCAGGGCGTATACACGCTATCGGTAGGTCACACGTCGAAAGACCTGGGCGGAACGACGGTTTATCAGTTCAATGCCAGCGCATTAGTGACTGTCGGAAAGGCCGATGCGGGCAACAATCCTGGCGCAAATGCCAATGAATTGAATGTTTTTGCAGACCCCGCCAAAACATATAAAGTGAATAGCCCGATGAATTTGCGCGGACTTTTCAAAAACAATGGAAATGAAAAGCTTTACGTTACAGTGGCTTCGCCGTCGGGATGGAGCAAGCAAATCAGCACGGATGAAAAAGGGTTGGCCGAATTTGTTCCGCTATGGCCGGGTACCTATTACATTGAGGCATCCAAGAGCTGGAAAGAGACTGGCGACCTGCATGGAAAAGAATACAAAGCATTTTGGCGCAGCGCTACATTGCTCGTCGAAGTCGGTAAATAGTTTTTCAAAGCGTTATTCATTTGCATGTCCCTGTACCAACAAATCAGTGCCTATTGCATCCGTCACAAAATAAGGCTTGCTGAAAAGCGGGTTATTGTGGCCGACCAATTGCTGGTAGCCAACGAATTTACAGATGGTGATACATTATGGCGCAGCATGCGCAGTCGCGGGATTAAAATCAGTCCCGCTACTGTTTATGAATCACTCAATTGGCTGGTAAGCGCGGGGTTTGCAGAGCGCCGTTTCGCGACCGACAGCCGGAAAAATCTTTTCGGGATCCCGGAGCCTGTCAGGAATGCATCGGACGGCTAGGCGGGATTCGTGTTTACCAGAACTTAACAAAAAAGGGTCCGAAAACGGACCCTTTTTCAATTCTATTCAGCAACCACCGCATTCTTCGGCTTGCGGCCTCTGGGTTTACCAGTGTATGCCGGCTTGGGATCTTCTGTTCCCAATGTAAGTTCAAAACCGACAACGCCTTCCTCATAATTGAAAAGGGTTACCTCAAAAATATACTTCGTTGTTTCAAAATCCACACCGCCTTTACGAAGAATCAGTTCCAGCGGGATAGAATATCCGCGGCCGCTTCTTGTAAGGACGAATGTTCCGTTTTCTTCCGAGCTCGGGATCAGATAAAGATGCTTCAAGGATCTTTTACCTTGTTGCGTTCCGATTTTAAAGCGGGCAGTTTCAGGTTCGATACCTAATTCTTCCAAAGTTTTAGGAGGAAGAACAAGCTTGCCGGAGGAGGAAACATAGCCGGTAGGCTTTGGTTTCTCGGGAGTTTTTTTCGTTACCGAAACATTATCCTCGGGAGAAAAGAATTTAATTGCTCTTGCTTTCATAAATAAATTACGGGTTGCTGGTGGATTATTACTTTCGCAAAAGTAATGAAGTTAACATTTTATTAAAATACTTTTCGTAATAAATAATGTACCAAAACTGGTAAAAAATAATGGCTGTATAAACGTCTCCGCCGCCATTTTTATTAAACGTTTTTCACCACTGATTTTAAAATCGATTTTAAATAGAACTGTCAGGCGACGAATATTTGCGCCGGATTAATTTCCACCGGTTTTTATTAACCGATCGATGCGCTGAACAGCGCCGCCCAATCGACCTGACTTTTGTAATTCCCGTATAAACGTAGTTTGTACCGGATGCCGGTAATACCGTTTGAGATTAAATTA
>CBIHPQ010000274.1:0-9326 GCA_966211825.1 uncultured Dyadobacter sp.
ATCAGCACCGTCACTTCGGCCATAGAGCGGTTGGTACCCGAGAAAAAGAGCAGGGGAATAAGCGGCTCGCTCGGACCCATGACGAAAATAATGAACAGGATCAGCGGCGTGACCTTCACCCGTTTATCGGGCATTACAATTTCTCCGTGCCTGTGCTCATACACGTACACGTCGTTGTCCATCACATCGAAATGCTTGTGCGCGGGGTTCAGGTAGGCGTGACGTAGCCCGTAGAGCAGGTACACCAGTCCGAACAACAGCAATGCCCATCCCGAAAGATTGCCCCTGATGTCCTGGAACCATGCTATTTTATTCAAATGCCAACCCAGGAAAACGCCTGCCAAACCCAGCATCACCGAACTGAACACATGCGCAAAACCGCAGGCGATCGTGAGCAATATCGTTTTACTCATCGTCCATTTCCGAGAGCGCGAAAGCACGATGAACGGCAGGTAATGGTCCGGGCCGGACGCAGTATGGATAATGCTGATGGACGCGGCAGTGAGGGCGAGTACTAAAAGGGTCGAACTCATGATGCCAGAATGCTTTTTTCGTCCCAGAGCAAATTTTGAATGCGCTGAAAACATTCGAATATCTGCTCGCCTCCATTGCCGATACACCGGACCATAAACCCGTCGTGCTGTATCCGCGAGATGCCGCATTGCATATCCTGCTCGGTGTCGAGTATTTCCTGAAACTGCTCGATGAGATCGTCTATCGGCTGCTTTTTGGTATGGATATACATCAATGTGCCCTGGTGCGTGTAGCCTTCCAGCTGTCCGATGGATCCCAGCTGCATCAGGTCGGGCTGTAACAGCACATTGTCTTTCAGGATCAGCCGGTTCCGGTAGCGAATTTCTATAAGGTTCTGAAAATGTTTGAACCGGAATACCTCGCCGTGGTGCTTCCGGCCGCAGGTAATGATCTCGCTCATCAACAAATCGCAATCCTCACCCATCTCGACATGGGTAATGCCCTTGAACGTCGAATCGGCGTGGGGAACGATTGGATGCGGGACGTAGGAAAAGGAGCTGCCGTCCTGCAAAATGATCCGCATTTGCTGCGTAGCGCCGCCCACCATGGTAAACAGGCGCTGATAGGACTGCGACTGCAGCTGCAAACGGGCGTTTTTCTCCACTTCTACGTTCAGATCGTAATGATCGCCGTCGAGTATCCCGGGCGACGAACTCATGATCATCAGGTATGCGGCATCGTCGGACATCGTCTGCCCTACCGGGACGACGCGGAACGGCGGCGACACGAAAACATCCTTCATATAGGATTTCCCTGCGCGGTACCCGGCCGTAATTTTGAGTTTACAATCCACTATCTCACCAGGTTGGGTTCCTCTATCTGTTCCAAAAGGGCATACTTTCTGATCCAGCTGATAATGCTGTCCACCCCTTCTCCCGATCTCAGATTGGAAAAAATGAATGGCTGGCCCTTCCGCATCCTGCGTGCGTCGTCCTCCATCACTTCCAGGCTTGCGCCCACGTGCGGGGCCAGGTCGATCTTGTTGATCAGCAGCAAATCAGAACGGGTAATGCCCGGGCCGCCCTTGCGCGGTATTTTCTCTCCTTCGGCCACATCGATCACAAAAATGGTCACGTCTGCCAGGTCGGGGCTAAAAGTGGCCGACAGGTTATCGCCGCCGCTTTCGATGAGGATGATTTCAATGTCCGGGAAACGCCTTACCAGCTCATCCACCGCTTCGAGGTTCATACTCGCGTCCTCGCGGATGGCGGTATGCGGGCAGCCGCCAGTCTCCACGCCGATAATGCGGTCGCGCGATAAAAGGCTGTTTTTAGCCATGAATTCGGCGTCCTCTTTGGTATAAATGTCGTTGGTGATCACGGCCAGGTTGTAGTCGCTCATCATCCGGCGCGAGAGGCATTCCAGCAGCGCCGTCTTGCCGGAACCCACCGGGCCTGCCACGCCTATTTTCAAATATGTTCTTTCAGTCATGATTTTGTGTTTTAAAATTGATTTCTGCGCGATTGTTTATGACATGTACAGGCGTGAATAAAGCCGCTCGTGCTGCATACACCGGATATCGAAGCCCGTGTTACACAGGCCCACCAGCGACCGGTCGAGCTGCAAGGTTTCAGTTGCCAGGGTATCCAGTAACGGCAGCAGTTCGAACATGATCTGCTGCCCGTCGAGCTGCCCAAGCGGCACAAGCTTGACGCTGTTGGTCACAAAACCCGAGGCGGCATTGTAGTAAAAAGCCAGCATCGCTTCTCCTGCCGGGATTTCCAGCAAACGGGCAAACAGGCCGAATACAATGCAATAATGTGCATCGGCCAGTCCCCCGTTTACCGCTTTTTCAAATGCCTCCGACAATGCGAATGACCTCTGCCTCTTGAATATTTTCATCAGCCTCAATCCCAGCTTCTGGCTTGCCTCCCTGATTTCCCGGGGGCTTTTCAATGCGCTGCATTCCTGATCGAGTTCGATCAACGCATCCAGATCGTTGGCAACCGCGGCTTCATAAGCGAGCCGTGCGAAAGCGGCATCGTTGTATTTGAGGTTGTTCCGCAGCATATTCACCACAAAGTCCCGGGCCGACGCAGCCGAATGGACCTTGCCATTCTGGACATAGGTTTCCAGCCCATTTGAATGGACGTAGCCGCCGATCGGAAGCGTAGGATCGGAGAGATGCAACAAGCTGGCTAAAAACGGGTTATAAAATCCTGTGTTTTTCATTGCTTACCGGATACCTGCGAGGCCAGGTTGATGATCTTATTAAAAAGAGAGTTTTCCGACCCACCGTGGCCATGCGGCTCGACGTTCGATTTCAGCAAATTCAAAAGCTGCCGGAACTGTTTTTCCGGACGGTAACCGCTCGCTTCCAGCCACCGGAACATCGGGTGCTCAAAGGGCATCATGACCTGGTCGTTTTCAATGAAAAGCGGCATGTGCTTGTTACCGATCTCGTAGCATACCGTGCCCATTTCCAGCATATTGGCTGGCGATAGCACAATGGCGTCGCAGGGTTTGATATACACTAAAATTACTTTCCGGTTGTCCATATAAAGAATATCGTCCTGCCGCAGCCGCTGGCCCTCACGCATGAACCTGATCGCGATTTCCTGGCCCTGGGCAGTGGTTTTGCGCTGGATCCTTTTGGTGCTCTCGAACCATTCAATTTCCAGCAGATCGACCTCACGGCCGTCAAGTTCCTTATCCGCACGGTTTCCCATGATTTGGTTGACGAGGATCATTTAATGTTTCTTTTTGAAATTGAAATTTTTGGAAATGCCGGTACCGAATGTGGCGCCACTTAATCCGGCCACAAAATTGTTGGTGGAAGCACTGTGAGAAGGCTTGGTCATCAGGTTTGACAACTCGCCGAACTTGAACTTCAATGCCCAACCCTTACCCAGGAGCACACCGAGCATCGGGTAGGCCCGTAAGCGGTAGCCGGTAAATTTCTCCGGCGTGTCGATTCCCTGCGAACCCCACACATAATGCGCGTCCACCTGGGCGATGAGCAGGAAGTACTTCCCGATCATCATCGACGGGCTGTACCAGATCCCGGCCTCGTTCTGCTTCATCGAATAGTTGTTTGCGGACTGTTTCTGCGACGAAAACGCGTAATTAATGCCAATCAGGTCATTGTTATTAATGAAATACCCCAAACCAAGCGGAATCCCGGCGCCCGGGCTCGTGCTGAACGAACTGTTCTGGTATCCTGGCGCATTGGTTTTGGAATAATCCAGCGAACCGTAGAGCATAAACTGCCCTTTGGGGCCATCCTCGTCCGCACGCAGGCGCTGGGCGCAAGCGGTCATCGCCGGCAGGGCAATCACGGCGGCGACGATTAGCATTATGGATTTTATGAATTGTTGCATATTGAAGACTTGGGCTAAACTTTCCTCCGAAAGCAATGCCTCCGGAAGAAAGGGAAAGATTTAACAGGATCAGAAAAGATAGTACAGCTGCGCCAACGGCAGTTTTTCGGCAGGCTCGCAGGTCACATGCACGCCGTCCACCGTTACCTTGTAATTTTCAGGATTGACTTCAATCACCGGTGTTTTGTCATTGTGGATCAAATCCTTTTTACCCACATTACGGCAACCTGCCACCGGCAAACAAGTTTTACCCAAACCATACGAAGCAACGGCGCCATTGTCGAGAGACGTCTGCGATACGAAGTTGAAACAGGTCGTGAGCTTCGCTTTGCCGTGCGCGCCGAACATGTTGCGGTAGATAACCGGCTGCGGCGTAGGGATCGAGGCGTTCGGGTCGCCCATTTTGCTGGCGATCACAAAGCCGCCTTTCACGATCATTTCCGGTTTAGCTCCGAACAATGCGGGTTTCCAGATCACCAGATCCGCGATTTTCCCCGGCTCGACAGAGCCGACATATTGCGAGATCCCATGTGCAATAGCGGGGTTTATTGTGTATTTGGCCACATATCTCTTGGCACGGAAGTTGTCGTTTTCATGCCCTTTGTCCTCATCGAGCTCGCCGCGCTGTGCACGCATCTTGCTGGCTGTTTGCCAGGTACGGGTTACTACTTCGCCCACGCGGCCCATCGCCTGGGAATCGGAGCTCATGATGCTGAACACGCCCATGTCGTGCAGAATATCCTCCGCAGCAATGGTCTCCGGGCGAATGCGGGAATCTGCGAAAGCAACGTCTTCCTTAATATCCTTGCTCAAATGGTGACAAACCATAAGCATATCCAGGTGCTCGTCAATGGTATTTTTGGTATAAGGCCGGGTCGGGTTGGTCGATGCGGGCAATACATTCGGGTACATCGATGCCTTGATAATATCCGGTGCATGGCCGCCACCCGCGCCCTCGGTGTGGAAGGTATGGATTACCCGGCCGTTGATAGCCGCCATCGTGTCTTCCAGGAACCCGGCTTCGTTCAATGTGTCGGTGTGAATGGCCACCTGCACGTCGTACTTATCGGCCACCGTCAGCGACGCGTCGATGACAGCGGGCGTTGCGCCCCAGTCTTCGTGGATTTTCAAACCCAGCGCACCGGCTTCGATCTGCTCCGCCAATGCATCCAGCGATGCCGAATTTCCTTTTCCGAAATAACCGAGATTCATCGGATACTCGTCCGAAGCTTCCAGCATTTTTCGGATATTCCATTTACCGGGCGTGACGGTAGTTGCATTGGTGCCGTCGTTCGGTCCCGTTCCGCCGCCGATCATGGTAGTAATGCCGTTGTACAGCGCCGTTTCGATCTGTTGCGGACTGATAAAGTGGATGTGCGTATCGATGCCACCGGCGGTAACAATGTAGCCATTGCCGCCATGCACCTCCGTGGATGCGCCAATGATCAGGTTCGGGTCCACACCGTCCATAATGTCGGGATTACCAGCCTTTCCTATGCCGACGATCTTACCGTCTTTGATACCTATATCCGCCTTCACAATGCCCCAGTGGTCAATAATGATCGCGCCGGTAATGCACAGGTCGAGTACCCCCTCACCGCGTAATGCGGTAGCCGATTGGCCCATGCCGTCGCGCACGGTTTTGCCGCCTCCGAATTTCACCTCATCACCATATACGGCGTAGTCTTTTTCAATTTCAATAATCAGGTCGGTATCTCCAAGGCGGACTTTGTCCCCGGCTGTCGGCCCGAGCAGGTTCGCGTATTTTTCTCTGCTAACGATCAGGCTCATCTCAGTTGGTTTTAAAGTTTAACGATTCGGCTTTTTGCACCGCGGCGGCTTTGCCGCTGTCGGAAATGGTCTCGCCGTTCACCAGGTTATTGATTCCGATCACTCGGCGGGCACCGCCCAGCGCTACCAATTCCACCGGTTTACCTTCGCCCGGCTCGAAGCGGATGGCCGTACCTGCCGGAATGTTGAGCCGCATGCCAAATGCCGCCGCCCTGTCGAAAGCCATAGCTTTATTCACTTCAAAAAAGTGAAAATGGGACCCTACCTGGATCGGACGGTCCCCCGTATTGGTCACTTCGATCTGCACGGTCGGGCGGCCTTCATTGCAGACGATCTCTCCTTTTTTTACAAAAATTTCACCTGGTATCATCTTAGTTGGATTTAGGTTTAGCGAATAGGATCATGAACAGTTACCAGCTTGGTCCCGTCCGGGAACGTAGCCTCGATCTGGATGTCGTGGATCATTTCGGGCACGCCTTCCATCACGTCTTCGCGTGTAAGTACACTGGCGCCTGCCTGCATCAGGTCGGCCACGGAACGGCCGTCGCGCGCTCCTTCCATAATGTAGCTGCTTATGAGCGCGATCGTCTCAGGGTAATTCAGTTTCACCCCTCTGGCTTTGCGTTTGAGCGCAACCTCTCCCGCCAGATGAAGCATCAGCTTCTCTGTCTCCCTTGGTGTTAAATGCATGTTTATTGGATTATGGTTGAAATTCTATGTTAAAATCCGGCGCTTATACACACGGCTCACCGGGCGGGTCAAATGCATTGACTGCCGGATATGGTGAAAAAAAATGGATTGGCTAGTACTCCACAGGTAACGCTCATGTATATACTGCACGCACCTCCGCCTTGCGCGCAGAGGGCGCGGGCTTTTGATGTGCACGAATGTTCATAGCATTACCCGTCTGCCGCTGAAGCAGATCGGAACGGACAGGATCGGAAAATCAGAAAGGGATAATGAGGCAATGGTACAATATGTACCGCGGGATTGAAGCAGTAGCGGCCAGGGAATGGCGGACTTGTATCCCGCAGCGGCCCAGGTAATGAAGGTTTTGAAAGTTGTGGGTGCCAAAGAAGGAGTTCAGCAACGCGGTAAAGTCGTCATGATCGCCGTCGTCAGCGGTAATGCCGGTAGCCTTTTCCTGGATTTCCACCAGTGCCGATTCCAGGTAAAGATTTTCCTTTACCTCGGACGTTGCTACTTGCGACTGCTGTAACCCATTGGGACCGGCAACTCTGACTTCGTTGCTTCGACTTTGGGTAGTGGGTAGTATTACAAGAAGCAAACCAATTATGACCCGGAGAATTCCCATCTGCATGTTTGCTTAAATACTTTTTATTCCTGGGAATAAAATTACGGTGTCTGTTGACGACTGGTTTTCATTAATCCTGACATTACTAGCACAAATCAGGAGTTTTGATTAAAAACAGGACACACAAAATACTGGGGCCAGCGACTTGCCTCGGTAGTCTCATCCAAGGGTGGCGAAACTTGTGTAAAAAAAGCACAGAGCACTTGGCAAATAGATGTGCCCTGGCTTTCGACTAGGTATGTATAATATGTAACAGGGAGTTTTGCCAAAATTACTTTCTGGTCAAAGAATAGGATGTAATAGACGAAAGAACTTTCCTAGAAAATCACATGATAACCGTAGTTAAATTACTATGCTTTGGTGACAAAAGTCCTGGCCAAAGAAACGAAGTTTTCAAATGATGGGATTTCCTATGGCTCAACATTCAGATCCAGGGCCTTTCTGAGCTGATCGATATTTTCGACCTGCTCTTTTTTGAAAATAATCTGCTTGATGGAGCTTATGGTAGATGGTTTGCAATTCAATATTTGTGCTATTGCCCTGTTTTTCTTCCCCTGACATAGATAAATGGCAATTTCAAATTCGTAGGGGCTAAGTCCTTTCGACTTGGCGCTTGTCCCCTTGGCCTTCACCAACAATTGCTGAACAAAATTTTCCATCAGCGACGGACACAAATAAGGCTTGCCTGTCAATATCGTTTCGATGCAGGTAATAACCTGATGTTCGTTGTGTTGTTTTAACAAAAAGCCATTTACCCCAGCCAAGAAGTAAGATGAGATCATCTCCCGCTTAAAGTCGTAATCGTATATGATCAGAAGGGTCGAAGAGTAGGCTTTTTTACATTTACGGACCGTAATGAGACGCTCTTCTTTTGCGTTTTCACTGATCCCGATCATTATCACATCCACTTTCTCTGTCTGAAATTTCGCGGAGAATTCAGACAAATTCGCTGCCGGCAATAGCGTCGCACCGGAGAAATGGTCGCCAAGCAGTACCCATAGTCCTCTCCGCATGATCGGATATGCATCAATTAGTCCTATTGTTAACATGGTGCGCACATTGACTACCCGGGAAACCTGTTATTAACTATCGGCACGCATCTCCGACAACCCAAGTCACCCCCCCACCAGCGTGGTGACTTGCGTTGTCGAAGGCAAATATCCCTATCGTGAAATCAGCACCTTGAAAGACTGGACGGTACCGTCCACCTTTTTGATAGTGACCGCGTACAGACCAGCCGCCAGTTGACTGACATTGATCCCTCCCGTAGTGAGGCGGCCGGTCTTAAGCACCCGCTCCCCTTTGGAATTAAACATTGCTATTTCTTTGACCTCCCGCTGGTCCAGCCCTTTCAATTGCAGCACATCCGATACCGGGTTCGGGAACAGCGCCACGCTTTGGCCATCACCATAATGAACATGTTGAATGCGGCTGTATGTAAAAGTCAGGTCCGAATCCACCATTCGCAGGCGGTAAAAATTGTCGCCGCTCAACGGGGCTGAATCGGTATACTGATAGTTTTTCACATTGCTGCTCTCGCCGTGTGAACGCACGGTCCCGATCCGCGTCCAGGCTTTACCATTCGAACTGCGCTCGATCTCGAAACGGTCGCTGTTCGTCTCAGTCGCCGTCGACCAGCTCAGCAATGCGCCTTTGTCCATTGCTTTTGCCTCGAAGCTGATCAGCGTTACGGGCAGGGAATAATAAATACCCGCATCGACGTTCATATTGAATTCGTTGTCTGCCAGTGTTATCAGAATGGTTTTTCCACTTGCGTCGGCATCACTATTGGCCACATCATTCAGGCTACCAACGGCATCTGTAAATACGTAGCCCGATGGCAGGCCGCTAAACCCAACCACATAAGAGCCCGCTGTCAGGTCGGCGAAGCCATAGTAGCCGGTTGCATCGGTAGTGGTGGTAGCCAGCACCGTTGTCCCGTCTGCGTCGTAAAGGGTTACGGTGATTCCGCTTGCCCCGGATTCTGAACCATCCTGAATCCCGTCCTGGCTGATATCATTCCACACATAGTTACCCAACCCCGACTTGGCCAGCGGCTGACTGCAATTGATGCTGTTCAGGTTTACGGTTACGACTTTGGTGATACAGTCCCCCAAAGTAATCGTGCATTGGTAGGTACCATTGTTGGCCGCGGTGTAAGACCCGAAAACAATGTCCTTCGAAGTTGCAATCACCGGTCCTCCGTTGAAAGTCCAGGAATAGCTCGCGTTGGTAATATCTTCGGCGCTTAATGTGTAGGGCTGGTTAAGACATGGCTGAGCGGAATTGGTCACATATACGGCTACCAAGGGTTTAACCGAAACCTGGGTTACCGAAGTCTTGCCGCATTGATCGGTGATCCTTAC
>CBIHPQ010000275.1:0-9303 GCA_966211825.1 uncultured Dyadobacter sp.
TCCAGCCTACGATCGCCACCACGAAAGTGACAATGAGGTAAAGTACGGTGAGCAGCGTTTTCAGGTTCGAAAGGTTTGCCTGGCCATACAAATCCTTTGCGCCCAGCATTACCACGGCGCGACCAAATGGGTATTTATAATAGAGGCCTACCACTTTGTAATCGCCGTCGTCGTAACGGATCTGGCCGGCTTTGCGGATCTCATCGAGCCAGTAGTTGGATACGTGCAGCGCTTTCAGCTGCGGGGTAGTGGAGTTGCTGTAAATGAGGCGGTTCTTTTCGTCGAAAATAAAGATATTCTCGTCGTAGATCAGGTCGCGGTTGGTTTCGTCAAGGGCTTTCAATACTTCCGCATTGATGAGCGGCACCTGTACTTTCAGCAAAAGCTCTGCCTGTGACTTCGCCTTCGAGCGCAGGCGGTCGTAAAAATCCTCCGTAACATTATAATAGGTGAAAAAGTAGACGGCTAGAAAAGTGATCAGCAAAATACCGCTTACCAGCAAGGAAAACTGAACCGTAAGTCGGGTGCGGATTTGCATAGCTTATTCTACTTTGAGCACATAACCCATCCCGAACTGGGTGTGAATGAGTTTTACCGGGTAATCTTTATCGATCTTTTTGCGAAGATAATTTACATATACTTCAATAACATTGGTACCCGTGTCGAATCCAATGTCCCAAACCTGTTCGGCGATCTCGACTTTCGAGATAACCCTTCCCTGGTTACGGATTAGATACACTAGCAGGTTGAATTCCCTCGCCGTGAGATTGATCTTGTTGCCCGAACGGTAAACGGTTTTGGCGTCGAGCGAAACTTCAAGGTCTGCGAATTTCAAAACCTGAGCGGTATGGGAAATCGTCGATCCGCGCTTCGTGAGTGCGCGTACCCGTGCGAGGAGCTCCTTGAATTCAAATGGTTTGACCAGATAATCGTCTGCGCCGGCATCGAGGCCCGTTACTTTGTCGTCGGTCGTTCCGAGCGCGGTCAGCATGAGGATAGGCGTTTCGTCGCCCCAGCTGCGTATTTCCCTGCAAAGCTCGATACCATTAATGCCGGGAATGATGATGTCGCTGATAATGAGCTGATACACATTGCTTCGCGCCAGTTGTTTGCCGATCAGCCCGTCGTAGGCGATATCCACTTCATATCCATTCTCTTCCAGCCCTTGTCGTATCGACTGCAATGTTTTTGGCTCGTCCTCGATCAGTAACAGTTTCATACGCTGTGCAAAAATAGTTCAGACACTTCCTTCCAGCTCGAAACGCGCTTGTAGGCCGTTTCCCGGAGGTTGTGCGGGGATGAAAATAGAATGCCTTTGCCTTTGAATGCCGCCAGGTTGCGCACATGGTCGTCGATCAGATAGTCGGACTGGATAATGCTTTTATACCCACAGAAAACTACATTCGTCCACGGGATAAATGGAAAGTGTTTTTTCAACCAGTCAAACTTGTCCCTGAACGAGTTGGGAAATTCCATGCAGGCTGTCGCGACAAACAGCTCGTAATATTTGGAAAGCCTGTGCACCGTCTCGATCGCGTCTTCTTTTACTTCGATATCTGCGAAAAAACCGGGCGTATCCATGATCTTGTGCAGCTTCGAGAGCTGTTTCGGGTGCAACAACTCCCTTAATCCCTTGGCCTGGAAATCCTCGCGGTCCAATGTGGTCGAAAAATCGGCGAGAACAATGTCGACGAGCCTTTCGTGGGTATTGGCCAGCACATCGTCCATGTCCAGGGTCAGTCTCAGCATCAGATAATCGTTCGGTGAGTGTCGAAGTTTTCGAGATAATCGTTCACACGTTTCAGGAAAAGGCCGCCCAGCGAGCCGTCCACGACGCGGTGATCGTACGAATGCGAGACGAACATCATGCTCCGGATGCCGATCAGATCACCCTGCGCTGTTTCGATGACGGCCGGCTTCTTTTTGATCGCCCCAAACGCCATAATCGCTACCTGCGGCTGCACGATAATGGGCGTACCCATCAGGTTCGCGAATGCACCGATATTCGAAACCGTGTAGGTGCCACCCGCGAGGTCGTCGGCTTTCAGCCTGTTCTCCCGTGCGCGTTTCGCGAGATCGTTCACCTTGCGGGCGAGCCCGGGCAGGTCATAACGGTCGGCATTGTGAATAACCGGCACAATGAGGTTACCGTCCGGCAACGCTACGGCCATTCCGATATTAATGTCCTTCTTCTTGATGATTTTGTCGCCTTCGACGGAAATGTTGATCATCGGATAATCTTTAATCGCCTTCGCCACCGCTTCAATGAGGATAGGCGTGAAGGTAATGCTGTCGCCGGTCTTTTTGCGGTATTCAGCCTTCACGTGCTCCCGCCAGTTCACCACCGGCGTCATATCCGTTTCGATAAATGAGGTCACGTGGGCAGAAATCCTTTTCGAGTCGGTCATACGCTGCGAAATCATCTTCCGCATGCGGTCCATTTCCATGATTTCGTTGCTGCCATTCAGTGAAGTGGCCGGGGCGACATTCACTGGCTGCGGTTTTTTGCGGCGGTGGGCCACATAGGAAAGAATATCGTCCTTGGTAACCCTGTTTTCGAGGCCGGTTCCTTTGATAACTTTCAATTCATCGACCGGGATTTCTTCCTGCCGCGCAATGCTCAGCACAAGCGGTGAGTAAAACGAGTTGACCGAAGCACCGGTGGCGGCATATTCATAAGCGGGCTCGGGTGTCCGGCTAACAGCCGAATGAAAGTCCTTTTCAAGTACTGCCGCGGTTGCGGCCACTTCTGCCTCTTCTTCCACGGCCACAAGCGGGGCTTCAAGCGCAATCACATCGTCGGCCACTTCTATTTGCGCCACAGCGCTGCCGATCGGCACCACGTCATCGACTTTCACAAGCCATTTGGTGATTACGCCGTCGTATGCGCAAGGGACTTCGGTATCAACTTTATCGGTAGCAACTTCCAGGATGGAGTCATCGATCCGCACCTGGGCGCCCTCTTCTGCAAGCAGGTGGAGCACGGTGCATTCCATGATGCTTTCCCCCATCGGAGGCATTACCATTTCGACTATTTTCATACTTGGTGTTTTTTCGAAGGTAGTGAAAACATGCTTTCATTACCTCGCAGATTCTGATCTTCCATTAACCTTTGACGGCAAGAGACGATTTTAAAATCGTTTTTCTCAGCAGGTTAAGGGCGTAGGAAGATGTAAGTTCTATATTGATTTTTCTGTTGTTCCTTAATGTCAGCAGTTGGGTAAATGTCTCCTCGGGCGTAGCGCAGGCGATCCACACGGTGCCAACGGGCTTTTCGGGCGTTCCGCCGTCGGGTCCTGCGATACCGGTTGTGGAAATGGCAAATGTCGTGTTCAGCAGGCGACGCGCACCTTCGGCCATTTCACGGGCCGTTTGCTCGCTTACCGCCCCGTAGGCTTCCAGCGTCTCGCGCGACACGCCCAGCACATTCATTTTAACATCATTACTATAACTCACCACCGAGCCCTCGTAATAGCGCGACGACCCTGGAATGCTCGTGATCTGGTTCGCAACATATCCGCCCGTGCAGCTCTCAGCGGTGCTTATGGTTGCATTATTGCTCATCAGCAAGGCGCCGATTACCGTTTCCAGCTCGTCCGAATCATAGCCGAAAACGTGGTCTTCGATCAATGGCAGCACCAATGCGACCTGCCGGGCCAGTTCATTTTCCAAAACCGCCTGGTCAGTGCCCGTGCCCGTCAGCCTCAGCCTTACCTGACCGAAATGCGGCAAATAGGCAAGTTTAATATGCTCGGGAAGTGCATCTTCCCAGGCTGAGATTTTTTCCGCAAGAAAAGACTCGCCAATGCCGATGGTACGGATGGATTTATGCTGGATGATGTGCGTCGAAAACCGGGCTTTGAGCCTTGGCAGGATTTCGAACTCCATCAGGTTTTTCATTTCATAGGGCACGCCGGGCAGCGAAACATAAATGACCCCGTCCTTTTCGAACCACATGCCGGGGGCGGTCCCCCAGAGGTTCGGAATGTAGGTACAGTTTTTGGGAAGGGCTGCCTGCTGGATGTTCAGCTCGGTCATGGCACGGCCCCGTTTAGCAAAAAACTCGGTGACGAGCGCGAGGGCTTCCTGGTTGATTTCCAGTTCAGTACCGAAGTATTCGCAAAAGGTGTGTTTGGTAATGTCGTCACGCGTGGGCCCAAGGCCGCCGGTTACGATCACCACATTGACGCGCTGGCTGGCTTGCGTGAATGCGTCGAGAATGTCCTGGCGGTTGTCGCCCACAGACGTTTTCCTCGCCGGACGGATGCCGATGTCAGTCAGTTGGGTGCCAATCCATTGGGTGTTCGTATCGATGATCTGACCGAAAAGGATCTCGTCACCGATCGTGATTATTTCAGCCCTGGCAGAGGAAATCATAGGTTTGGAACAGGTTAAATGGAACCGTTATTTTCCCAAAAATAAGTAAAATTAATCGTTATTGAGTACGTTTGAACCGTAGTGAAATATTAACAAACTCTATTGTAATGAAATACAAAATCCTTTCGTTAACGCTGTTTTGGCTCATTTTGGGTCACACTTCACAGGCGCAGTTCAATCTCGGGAAGTTGCTTGGAAAAGGAGGGGGCAAAAGTGGGGGACTCAGTGAAAATGAGATCGTTCAGGGCCTCAAAGAAGCATTGAACGTCGGGATCAGCAACGGCTCCGACTCTGCTTCGAGGGTGGATGGTTTCTTTAAAAACGAGCTGATCAAGATCGCTGTACCGCCGGAAGCACAAAAAGTGGCCGAAACGCTTCGTAAAATGGGACTTGGGGAACAGGTCGATAAATTTACATTGTCGCTCAACCGGGCCGCCGAGGATGCCGCTAAGAAATCCAAGCCGATTTTCTTTAAAGCCATTACTTCCATGACCGTGCCCGACGCATTAGGCATTCTGAAAGGCTCCGACGATGCGGCAACGCAATATTTGAAGAAAAGTACGAATGATGAGCTTTTCAAAACGTTCTTTCCGGTGGTGGACAGCACATTAAAACTCAACAAGGCGACGCAGTATTATGCGGACATTGTCAATACCTATAACCAGATCCCGCTGGTGAAAAAGGTGAATCCGAATCTGAAAGAATATGCGACGCAAAAAACGATAGACGGCCTTTATGTACTGATTGCGCAGGAGGAAAAGAAAATTCGTGAAAATCCCGGCGCGCGGGTGACCGATTTGCTGAAAAAAGTGTTCAGTCAGGCAGGTAAGTGAGTTTTCCTTACTTTTGTAAAAATTAACACCTCAATATGAAAAAGTCAGAAATACATTTCACCGTTGAACTTGACGACAAAAATATACCCGAAAAGATCTTTTGGGAGGCTACCGACAATCCTAATGAGGGCATTAACGACACCAGGGCTATTGCCATCGGTGTTTGGGACCATTACCACCGCGGAACCCTGAAAATCGACCTCTGGACGAAGGACATGGAGGTTTTTGAAATGAAGCGGTTTTATATAGAACTCATGAGCGGTATTGCCGACACTTTGTTGACCGCTACCAATGACCGCGGAATGGCTGATATGATCGAGGGGGTTTGCGATACGCTGAGTAAGCGGCTCGATGAAGAAATGAAGGCGGCGAAATAACGTTTGTCGCGCTGAGCGGAGCGAGCACCCGGGCGGGATGTCAGGCTGAGCGGAGTCGAAGCCCATGCTGGACGCCATCGCGTTTATCCTTCGGCTCCGCTCAGGATGACATTACACACTATCTTTCAATTCCTGCTGAACCTTCTTCGGCAAGCTCGCTGCGACCAAATTGTACGAATCTTTCACCCAGCTGAAAAGCTCTTCGCTGGGAATGTTCCCCGTCACGTATACGGTATTCCAATGCTTTTTATTCATATGATACCCCGGCTTCACGTCGGGGTATTTTTCTCTTAGCTCTTCCGCTTTCTCAGGATCGCATTTTGCATTGAACTGATGCTGCGGCGTGTCTAGCGGCGTGAGCAGGAAAACCTTTCCCATTACTTTAAAAACCAGCGTATCCGGACCGAAAGGTAATTCTTCAGTGACACCGGCTAATTTCAAACAATAATCGCGTAGCGTTTCTAAATTCATCGTGTTAAGGCTCTGACAATCATGACAATCACGCAAATCAGGAACATGATGATCGAGATGCGGTTAATCCCGTGCATCATGCGTAGGTTGAACGAATCGGGGTTATTCGGGTCGCGTTTTTTGAAAACGCGGATGAAGTAGGAAAACACCTCGCCCAGTTGAAAGTATTTTTTCATTGTATTTGTTTAAACCAAAATTTCACGCTCTTCCGGCTCTATCCACCGGCCATCCTCCCGGATCAGCTCGATCAGTTCCTCGACCGCTTTCGATGAATGTACCGACCGTTTGATCACTTCCTGCCCGCGATACAGCGCAATTTTGTCCTTGCCCATACCTACGTAACCATAGTCGGCATCGGCCATCTCGCCGGGGCCGTTCACAATGCAACCCATAATGCCGATTTTGACCCCTTTCAAATGCTCCGTGTGCTTGCGGATCATCGCCGTGGTTTCCTGCAAATCGAACAAAGTCCGGCCGCAGGAAGGGCAGGAGATGTATTCGGTTTTCGACATCCGCGTGCGTGCCGCCTGCAAAATCCCGAATGCGATACTGTTGTAGGCAGCGGCTGCTTTCAACTTTTCCGGTTGTTCTGTTCCTGCCGCAAATTCAGGGGAAAGTAACGTTCCGTCACCGAAACCATCCACCAGCAAACCGCCTATGTCGGTGGCGGAGTATAATGTCAGCTTATCTTCCAGGTCGGTTTTGTAGCCCCGCTGGATAATTACTGGTACCTTATTTTTCAGTTCTGTTAGTTTATAAAAGAACCTCCGCATTTCCGGCATCGCGTGTGCATTATGCGTTTGCAGCATAAGCACGACGTTGTTTTTAGCCGAAATTTGGTTCAGAAAAGCCTCATCAAATGCGTGAATATCGCCTTTGATAAAATTCAGTTCAGAAGATGATTCCGTAGCCGCATTCCATTCAGCCACATCAAAAACCGGGAATTTGACGGATCTTTCGGCATGTGCCTGCCATTGGGCGTAGTCAAGAATTTCACGAAGGCCGTTTGGCAGCATGAAAGGTGCCGGTTTGTTTCCTGTGTAAATAAAATCGGCCCCCTGGTCGTTCATGGCCCATTTGTCGGGCACAGGCAGGAAGAAATGGCCGATACTTTTCAGGTCGTCGAGTTGTTGGACCTCAATATTTGAATAGTCGGCAATTACCCGTGGCACATTCAGATGGCCGATATTGTAAACTTCCTGCGTATCGCGGCGCGTATATTGAAATGGGTTGATCGGACAATGATCTATCGGCTCTATCGGCGCATGCGAGTCGCGAGTCGTGTACCGTTCAATCAGCGCGCGGGCCACTGGTGCTTCTTTTTCTGGTGCTTCGGTCAATGAAACGCGCACTGTATCGCCCAGGCCGTCTTCCAGCAAAGTGCCAATGCCGACGGCCGATTTAATGCGGCCGTCCTCTGCCTCACCCGCTTCGGTAACACCTAAATGCAGCGGATAGGGCTTTAAACCTTCCTCATCGAGCCGTTGCACCAGCAAGCGGTAGGCTTCCACCATCACCTGCGTGTTGCTGGACTTCATCGACAATGCGATGTTATAATAATTGAGCTCTTCACAAATCCGCAAAAATTCCAGCGCCGATTCCACCATTCCCAGCGGCGTATCGCCGTAACGGCTCAGAATACGGTCGGAAAGCGAGCCGTGGTTAGTCCCAATGCGCATGGCGGTGCCATATTCCTTGCAGATTCGGACCAAAGGAAGAAATTTTTCCCTGATCCTTTCCAGCTCGGCAGCATAGGAAGCATCGGTATAGTCGATTACCTCAAAACGCTTGCGGTCGGCATAATTTCCGGGGTTGATACGCACCTTTTCTACGATGCGCGCGGCCAGTTCGGCTGCATTGGGTGTAAAATGTATATCGGCGATCAGCGGCACGTGAATGCCCAGTTTGCGCAGTCCGTTACGGATATTTTCAAGATTTTGCGCCTCCTTCACGCTCGGCGCGGTAATGCGCACGTACTCGCAACCCGACTCGACCATCCGTATCACCTCGTCGATCGAGCCCTGCGTGTCCATCGTGTCCACAGTCGTCATCGACTGCACGCGGATCGGGTAATCGGAGCCCATCGGGAGATCGCCGATATTAATGGAGATCGTCCGGCGCCTTTCGTAGGCGGTCAGTGATGGGCAGTAAATATTGGTTTTTTGCTCAGAAGGTGTGATCACGGTCATTGAATGGTAATATCGACAAAGGTCTTAAAACTAAAACACAATTGGAATGCCAATGGTGCATTTTTCCATTGCCGCCTGCTGGTTTGTAGTCTTCGCTTGTCGAATAGCAAAGCTACATTGAATTACCGTTCGGCGATTAAAGCCAGCCGCAGGATCATATCAAATGGAAATGGTTATGTTTTGTATTTGAAAAGTTAAATATTTGTCTCCGCCACCCCGATTGCACATAGGAAAAATCATCTACTCAATGTTCCGAACAGGGCCGCCTAATGCCGCGGCATCTGCATGCATTATTCACCATGTAAATCGGAGCTATATGAAGAAAGCAAGTCTATGTTTAGTTATCACTCTGTTATCATTCGGCGCGTCCGGGCAGGCATTGCTGCGCTGGAACTATCCGTGTAAGCCGGGGACTGAGTGCTGGAATGCACTATTGTCAGTCGAGGAACGGCAGAATGCCTGCCAGATCACGGGTATTGACCTGAGCACATTGAGTACCGAAGAGTTGTTGCTGATCACGATGGAGCATCCGTTTTTTCGGAGTTACATCGCACACGACGGTCCGATCGAGGGTTTGGGTTTCGCAGTGGAGGGTTTCAACGGCCTTGCGGAGTTCAAACGACGGCCGGATGCTATGAAAGCGCTGCGCGACGTCTATTTCAGGGAAGACTTCAACACGATCCGGGCAATGCCTGATAGTGCTCAAATGGGAGCTTATTCGCTGAAATGGATAGGGGCAGAGCTGATCATGGGCGACGAAGCGCTATTGAACCAGATGTCGTCCGACGAGAAAGCCGAATTTTTGAAGCGCTTGCATTCGCAGTTGCTTGTCAAGCAAAAGTACAGCATTGTTTTTGGCGGCATTTCGGACGCTGTCAGCGCCTACATCTTTTACAAGGTGATGAAGACCTTGAATGTGGATGTCCTGGAAAATGCATTCAGCCAGCAAAGTACCGATGAGTATCGGAAGAGGTTGATAGTCAGGGATGCCGATGAGCTGGAAAGGCTGCTTGCAAAGTTAGAAGAATATGTCAGAAACATTAAAAACAAAAAGTC
>CBIHPQ010000276.1:0-9272 GCA_966211825.1 uncultured Dyadobacter sp.
CTACAATATTTCACATCGTCGAACATTTCCTAAGCATGCATCCAAAGGCAGTCTTGGGTATCAAAGGGAATGATCATAGGCGCCATAGACTGTACCGCATCGTAATTACCCGTGAACTTTCTAACTTATCCGGCAGGTACGAGATATATGGCTCCCTAAAAGACGGCACAATCGTTCCATTTGAACCAGATGTCGAATACGAACACTATTTCATAAAAAATATATGACTATGGACCGTAATCCAAAAATTCAACTCACTCCCGCTCAGGAGAAATTTATAGAGGAGAAAGTAAAGTCCCTCGAAAAATATATTGACGTCGATTTTGACCGTCTGCCTAAGAGAAAGGTACATGCATCCCCGACCAAGTGAAAGCGCGCGGAAAAAGCCTCATAAATTAAATGACGTCTGATATGATCCGGCAAGCACATGTGTTGATTCGAAGAGCCACCGCAGCAATTTCCGTTACTATTTTTTCTACAATGATTGGCTGTGCCCAACCATTGGAGAAGCCTAAAACAACAACGCGACAGTACGAATTCGCCACTACCCCTTCCTGGCAGGACGAATTCAACTACGCCGGCAAGCCCGATGCTGCGAAATGGAGCTATAACCTGGGCGACCATGGCTGGGGCAACAATGAGTTGGAAAACTATACCGACAAGATCGAAAATGCCAAAGTTGAGAATGGCAATCTGGTGATTACCGCGGTTAAGGAGCCGTCGGGCAAGCAGCAGTACAGCTCCGCCCGGTTGGTCTCGAAAGGTAAGGGGGATTTTCTGTATGGGAAATTCGAGATCCGCGCGAAGCTGCCGAAAGGCCGTGGGACGTGGCCTGCTATATGGATGCTGGCAACCGGAAGCGACTACGGCAACAAAGGCTGGCCCGATAATGGCGAAATCGATATCATGGAGCACGTCGGGTTTGACCAGGATAGGCTGCATGGGAACATCCATACAAAAGCATTCAACCACGCGATCAAAACGAATAAAGGTAACAACATCGTCGTAAAAGGCCTTTCGGAGGATTTCCACGTGTATACCTGCGAATGGACGCCCGAAACGGTGACTATCCTGGTCGATGGCAATGCTTATTTCACATTCAGGAAAGAGGCGGCGTACCAATGGCCCGAATGGCCGTTTGATAAACCTTTTCATTTAATTTTAAATGTCGCCGTCGGCGGCAACTGGGGCGGACAGAAGGGCGTGGATGACAGTATTTTCCCACAAAAAATGGAGGTCGATTACGTACGCGTCTACCCGCTCGTGACCAGGTAACGGCTTTGAAAATCCAGTGCTCGGAAGTATCTTGCACCATGGATCATTTCGTTGTTTCGGCCAGGAAGTATCGTCCCGTCACCTTTGATTCGGTGGTGGGCCAATCGCACATCACTACCACATTAAAGAATGCCATTCGCACCAATCATCTTGCACAAGCTTTCCTTTTCTGCGGTCCCCGCGGTGTAGGTAAAACGACCTGTGCGCGGATCCTGGCCAAAACCATCAACTGCCAGAACCTGGGCGACGATGTGGAGGCATGCGGCGAATGTGAGTCTTGCGTGAGCTTCCAGAACAACGCTTCTTTCAACATACACGAACTCGATGCGGCTTCCAATAACTCCGTCGAGGATATCCGCAACCTGATCGACCAGGTACGTTACCCGCCTCAGACCGGCAAGTACAAGATCTACATCATCGATGAGGTGCACATGCTCTCCCAGGCCGCTTTCAATGCATTTTTGAAAACATTGGAAGAACCGCCTTCCTACGCGATTTTTATCCTCGCAACGACGGAGAAGCACAAAATCCTTCCGACGATCCTGTCTCGCTGCCAGATTTTCGACTTCAACCGCATTCAGGCAAAAGACATTGCGCACCATCTGTTGGATATTTCAAAAAAAGAAGGGATCAATGCCGAACACGAAGCGCTCGAACTGATCGGTCAGAAAGCGGATGGCGGTTTGCGCGATGCATTATCGATGTTTGACCTGAACGTGACGTTTTCCACCAACAACCATCTCACCTACGCGGCGGTGCTGGAAAACCTGCATATTCTTGACTACGACTATTATTTTAAGATAACCGACGCACTCACAGCGGGCAGCATCGCCCGTTCACTGGTGCTTTTTGATGAAATACTCCGGAAGGGATTTGACGGGCACTTGTTTGTGGTGGGCCTTTTGGAACACTTCAGGAACCTGCTCGTGTGCAAGGACCCCTCGACGGTGACGTTGTTGCAGGTATCCGAATCTGCCGAGCGGAAATACCTCGAACAGTCTCTGATGGCCGATTTGAGCTTCCTGCTGTCGGCGCTCAGCATCACCGGGCAATGCGATATCAATTATAAATCGGCGAAAAACCAGCGGTTGCATGTGGAGCTCTGTCTCATGAAACTCGCCAATCTGCCCCAGGTTCTTCAACTTCATTCTCTTGCCGCCGTTGATGAAACGGCAAAAAAAAAAGTTGAGCCCGAACAATCCCTGAACAGTCCGGCCGCCGCGCCTCAGCCTGCCGCGCCAGCCAATGGCCAGCCATCGAACGGAAGCGCCCACGCACAACCCGCCGGGCAGCCCGCAACAATGCCTCAGCAGCCACAACCCGCGCAGGGAGCGCCTCAACAGGCCGCTGCCCAGCAAACTGCATCTTCGCGGCTCAAAAACACGATTTCGCTCACCGCCTCGCTAACTCCTCCTGCACAAGCTGCAAAAGAGGCTGCAAAGCCGGCAGTTGACTATGCTGCTGCTTCAAGCGACACTAAAAAAGAGGAACTTACCCTCGCGAACCTGCAACGTTTTTGGTATGAATTCTCTCAGAAACGCCTCCAAGCAGGAAATTCAACGACCGAGCAAATCACCCTGAACCGGGAAATTCAGCTGAACGGTGCGACGATCGAAATTGCGTTGGATAATGACCACCAGCAGGATGCGGTGATGAATATGCGGTATGAATTACTGGGTTTTCTGAAATCGCGGCTCGACGCACCCAAACTGGACATCAATCCCCGTGTTGCGCCTCAGGAAGTGAACAGGCTGCCTTACACACCTGCCGAGAAATTTAATTATCTGGCGGAAAAGAACCCTTATTTGCTTGAATTAAAGCAGGCTTTGGGATTGGATGTAGATTTTTAAAGTCCCGGAGTTTTCCTGAAAATTTCATGTAACCGCAGGACTTGCGGTATTAGTTCGGAGGTATCGTCGTTGTTCACGATATAATCGGCTATGTCGCGCCGGGATTCATCGGATACCTGCCGTTCGATAATGGCCCTGATCTCCTGTTCTGTGCGTTGGTCCCGTTGCAGTATCCTTTGAATGCGCAGCTCAACAGGCGCCTCCACGACAACGACATAATCCACGGCATTAGCCTGACCGGCTTTCGCCATTATCGCAGCTTCTTTCACAACATACGGCGCCCCCGCGTGCTGAGCAACCCATTCTTTTGTATCACGGAGCACAACCGGATGGATAATGGCATTCAGCGATTTCAGCAGCGGCTCATTATTGAAAACACTGGATGCTACAAATCGGGTATCGTAAAGTCCCGCGCTATCGTATGCTTCCGGGCCCAGTAGCGCAACCACCTTTTCACGGATTTCCGGATCGTGATTGGTGAGCCATTTGGCGCGGCTATCGGCATAATAAATGGGAATATCCAGACATTCGAACAGCCTGCAAACCATACTTTTACCGGAGCCAATACCGCCAGTGACGCCTATCAGAAGTGGAAGTTCCATTGCTATTTTTGGTTAAATGCTACTCCTGTGGCGGCGTACTCAGGAACTGTGCGATCTCGAAGCTCACATACACGTCGCGGTGGCTAACCTCTACGAGCGGAGAAACCGGTAACGGGATGGGCAGGCTTTCGTCGTAGTTGTTCTGAATTTTCGGCGTAGGCACGCGGACTTTGATAGTGTCCGGATACGACTTGATCTGCGATACCGGGCCATCCACCGAAATGAGCGATGGCGAGACATTGATAAAGCTGGAAATCACGTATCCTTCCCGAATATCGATTCCCGTACTATCAACACGGATCGGAATAATTTTCCGGATTTTGGGCTCAAAATTGAGTTCAAATGTATCTGACACGACATAATTGACGTGCAGGTTAGGAAACATTTCCGTTATCTGGTCAGTAAGCGTGGTCGAATTGATAAAGCTGGATACATTCGGGTTCTGCACGCGGTAAACCACCGGGTTGGCATTGAAATTCAGCCATGACTTTTGGAGCAAAGTCCAGCCATCCCCCGACACATTCACCGAAATCCTTTTGGGAAGCGGCTGCATCGGCACATAAGCTGAATTATCGTATTCGATCGATAGCGGATAATTCAGTTTAAGGGAATAATTGTCCTTATTGAGGACATTCATTAACCAAAAAAAGGATGCTGCAAGCAAGCATCCTATAAACGTTTTGATCTTATTCTGATTGGGTACGACTTGACTCACAACAATTTTGAAAATGCATGCAACGGTGGTAATGCATGCTGTTCACGATTAGTTTACCCGACAATGGTACGCGAGATAGCCGATTTTTCGACCGTCAACTTCACACCTTTATCCAACTCAAGCGTAACTGTGGATTCTTCTACCGTGTAAATCCGGGCGTGGATTCCGCCGATCGTCACCACCTGGTCGCCCTTTTTCAGGTTAGTGAGCAATTCTTTCTGTTCCTTTTGCTTTTTCTGCTGCGGACGGATCATGAAAAAGTAGAATACCCCGATGATACCAACCCACATGATAACCTGGTAAATCATGCCTTGTGAGCCGCCGGCTGCTTGTGCTAAAATAGAAAAATTCATTGTAGTAGATGGGTTGAATAAAATGATTTACGAAGGCTCGCGAACGAATCCCTTATTTCTTGGCTGCTATTGAATCCGCTGCCGGTTGAGGTGCCGCATTCACGATCCCTTTCAACCTCAATTCAATATTAGCGGGATCCGTATTGGCGTAAACAGTAATGGTTTTGACCTGCGGCCCGACCTTGTGCTTACTATCAAAACGGACCTTGACACTTGAAGTCTGCTTAGGCCCTATCGGATCTTTTGGCCACTCGGGCGTAGTACATCCGCACGAAGAACTGATATTATTGAGGATCAGCGGATATTCACCTTCGTTACGAAACTTGAATTCGTGCTCCACAATGGCGCCTTCCTGAATCGTCCCAAAATCGTATGCTGCGCTGTCCAGCAAAGCAAAAACAGGCAGTTTTGAATTTGCCTGTTTTTCTTCACTTTTTTTGTCACTTTTTGAGCAACCGGAAAAAGCCACCGCCATCCCCAGAAATGCAAAGAGGGCTATTTTCTTCATAAGAACATTAGCTGGCCTGGCCCTTAATCTGTGCCATGAGGCGATCCACGTCTTCAAGAAGCTTCTCTGCTTTTTCGCGCGCATCATTGACAACGCGCTCGCCTTCTGTTCTGGCCAAGCTATCGGGCTGATCTTTTTTATCCACCAGGTCCTGAATGACTTCCTGAAGTTTTTCCCGGTATTTCGACAGCCTGTATGTAAGTTGTGTCCGGAGAACCTCTCCTTTGTCGGGAGCATAAAGGATACCTAATGCTGCACCGGTGGCACAGCCTGTCAGGAATGCGATTAGACTATTACTGGTTTTACTCATGATTTCTACTGGTTTTTTCGCTGCAAAACGGGTGTCAGCTCAGTTATTTATAATGGCTTCCAAAAATTGTTCCATTATACCCGGCCCCAATTTCGTCAGCTTTTACTTATTATCAATCAATCCGCGCCCGCTTTTTCTGATCACGCCTTCCTTCGCAAGTCTGACGGAAAGCACGTCCAGGACGCCATTCACAAACTTACCACTTTTTGGGGTACTGTACCTTTTTGCTATCTCAATAAACTCATTGATGGTGACTTTCACGGGGATACCGGGAAAATGGATCAGTTCCGCGAGGGCCGTTTTAAGGATAATAAGGTCAACCAGTGCGACCCTTTCCAGTTCCCAGTTTTTCAGCTGGTCTTCCAGATATACATCATACTGATCGCTTTCCCTCACCACAATCTTGCAAAGTTCCTCCACAAATGCCCTGTCTTCTTCCCAATCTTTGGTAAGCGGGGCGAGTTGGAATGTCTGGGCCAAATCGGCCGTACGCAAGGTTTTGATCGCAAGGCTGCGGATCAGCTCGCTGTGGTCTGCCCAGTAAAGGTCGCGTTGTTCGAGGTAATCGAGCGATACCTCGTGTTTGAGGATAATCTGCCGCAATATGTGCTGAACGATCTCCTGGTCTTCCTCCGGCGTATGCGTCGCCGATTTACAATAAGCTTCGTAGGTTTCGTCCTTCCGCAATCCCTCCCGGTAAATCTTCCGGATCAGGTTCATTTCATTGGTCCAGTTGATGCCGCTGCGGATAATTTCCTCTTCCAGCGGTTTATCTTCCTGCAAAACCTTGATCACCCGGTTGGTATCCAGTCCCGAATCTTTTGGGAATGGCGCCTCCGGGTCGTCGTACCTGCGCTCGCGGTCGATTTTAGCCTGGTGTGCAAGTTCGATCAACATCGACAGGATCCTGATGAAATCGACGTAAATCGTCTCAGTTTCATTCAAAACCCTTCTTACGAGTTTTTCTCCATCCGTATTAGTCTGCCGGTTATAGGCTTCATAGGCGCTTTGCGCAACTCTTAAGACCCGGTCCGGAAGTTCTTCGTCTTCGTTCGGTTTACCATTCTTGATCAGCTCGTCGAGCGTCATGTTCGCGAGCCGTTTCATTCCCGAAAGTTTCTTCTTGTCCTGAAACTCCATGGAGTTCAGGTCGGGAGCGAATGCCTCTTCGATACGATCGAGTGCCAGTAAACGGTTCGCATCGGCTGTGAGCTGCCGCGCATAAAGTGCCTGAACCGCCTTGGTTCTTAGTAATCTTCTATTCAGCATAAGCCGGAATACTATTTGGATAAAAGGTACAGTAAATCAAAGAACGTGTCTGCATGAATTGCAAGCCATTCAGTGATGTGCCTGCATTGTTTGTTTTTGAAATCGACCGCAAAATTAGACTATTTTGTTCACAATCGGAAAATTGGGACAGGTCGTTTTAAATTTGCAACGTTTTGGTAAAATAGGATGTTGCTCAGAAAGCGTCCTGCGCCGTCGACAAAAATCTGAACAGGTGAAAGCATTAAAATCGCTCAATAAGTATTTGTGGAAATATAAATGGTACCTCATTCTGGGTATCGTTTTTACGATCATATCAAACCTTTTCGGCATTATCCCGGCCCAGCTCGTACGTTACGCGCTCGACCTCGTGATCGAAACGCTGGATATTTATTACCTCTTCAACGGCGTATCGCTCCAAAGCGACATGTATGACATTTTTGCGTTCAGTATCCTGCTCTACGGCTTTCTGATCCTGCTCATGGCGCTTCTGAAAGGGATATTCCTGTTCCTGGTGCGGCAAACGATCATTGTCATGTCCCGCCACATCGAATTCGAGCTCAAAAACGACATTTACCAGCATTACCAGACCCTCCCTGCCGCATTCTTTCGCCGCCACAGCACCGGCGACCTCATGGCCCGCATTTCGGAAGACGTGAGCAACGTCCGTATCTACGTCGGACCCGCGCTCATGTATGGAATCAACCTGATCGTTCTGTTCTTCCTGGTCATTTCCTACATGGTTTCCGTGAGTCCAAAGCTGACATTATATGTATTGTTGCCGTTGCCGGTACTTTCAATAAGCGTTTACGTAGTCAACAGCATGATCATGAAACGCTCGCAGGAAATCCAGAAGCAGCTGTCGGCGCTTTCAACTTATGTGCAGGAAGCATTTTCAGGAATACGTGTTATCAAATCCTTTGTCCAGGAAGACCGTTCCTTTACGAATTTTCAAACGGAGGCCGAAATCTTTAAAACCAAGTCGCTCGGCCTGACCAAAGTCGATGCTTTCTTTTACCCTATTATCCTTCTTCTGATCGGCCTGAGTAACATTCTCGTTATTTATGTAGGTGGCCAGGAGATCATCAACGGGCGTCTCACGCCGGGTAACATCACCGAGTTCATTTTATATGTCAATATCCTCACCTGGCCTGTGATGGCGTTGGGGTGGACTACGAGCCAGATCCAGCGGGCCGCGTCGTCGCAACTCCGGATCAATGAATTTTTGAATGAAAAAACGACCCTGGTTTCTGAAAAGAACGTCAGCAGGCCGCTGAATGGCAAAGTCACATTCCGGCACGTGGGCTTTGTTTACCCGGATTCCGGCATTAAAGCATTGCAGGATTTCGATCTCACGATAGAAGCAGGTGAAAGCGTGGCGATCCTCGGTACGACCGGCTCGGGGAAAAGTACGCTGGCACATTTGCTATGCCGGCTCTACGATCCTACCGAAGGCCAGATACTGGTTGACGACATACCGATGAAGGATTACGACGTCCGCGGTTACCGCCGCCAGATCGGCTATGTACCTCAGGATGTGTTCCTGTTCTCGGACAGCATTCAGAACAATGTGCGGTTCGGGACGGAGGATATGCCTTTTGAACGGATCGAACAGGCCGTGAAAGATGCTGATCTTTACAATAACATCCAGGATTTTCCGCAAGGCTACGAAACCATGCTTGGCGAAAGAGGTATAACACTTTCAGGAGGCCAAAAACAACGGCTCTCGATCGCACGCGCCATCGCCCGCGATCCGAAGATCCTCGTCCTCGACGACTGTCTTTCTGCCGTAGATACCAACACGGAAAACATTATCCTCAACAATATGAAACGGATCATGGACCAGCGCACCTCCGTGATCATTTCCCACCGCGTTTCCTCTGCCAAACTCGCCGATAAAATCGTAGTCCTCGACGAAGGCCGGATTGTTGAACAAGGCACGCATACCGAGCTGATGGCACTGAATGGAGCCTATAAAGAGCTGTACGAAAAGCAGTTGTTCAGCGAGGAGGTTTAAAGCAAGCCTTATTTCACCAGCTTCTTCATCTCCTGCCTGAGCTCCCGCATCTCCTGGTGCAGGCTTTGCAGACTGACTTCCGTTTTACCCTCTTCCAGACCAAAGGACAGTTTGCTATTGACCTGCCATATTTCGCGGATCTCGTTGCGATCGACACGGATGGGCGCATAGTCGGGATTAAGTGATATAAGGTTAACAAAAGGCAAATCCTTTTCTTTACGGATCTTTTTAACCAGCACGCTGTCGATCGTCACAACGACATACATGAACTTGTCGTTTAAAGCATCCCAATCATCCACCGCGCGGGCCCAAATCCACTCTCCGGACTGCAATGCGGGCGTCATACGGTCACCGTCCACCTGAAAGCCTCGAAATG
>CBIHPQ010000277.1:0-9266 GCA_966211825.1 uncultured Dyadobacter sp.
TTTCCCATCGGCACTCCTATTTAGATTCATTCTTTAAAAATGGTTCGTATACAGGTCACGTTCATTGCCTGTCCGCATTTTCACCATTCAGTGCGTTTGGCCCGGATAAATGTAAATTCCGTAAAAAAAGAGACTTGTCGTTAACAATTGCTTAAAATCAAGGCTATTTTCAAAAAAATTGCATATTTGAAAAAATTGCAAAAAATCCCGACTTCTACATATAAAATTCTCCCGATAGGGCAGTCAAGCCAAAGTAAATTTTGAATTTTCGCAATCAAAAGGTTGTAATGGTTAAACTAATAGTTATTTTTGCAACATTATGTTTACATAACAAACCTAACTTTAAGATTAATTTATGAGGAAGACTTTATGCTCCTTAATGGGGTGTTTGCTGCTATTATTTACGCAGCTGCACGCCCAAGATCTCGCCGTGACCGGTAAGGTCATCGCAGACGACGGCTCGACACTTCCGGGCGTTAACATTTCTTTGAAAGGTACTACTCGCGGTACCACCACCGACACCCAGGGTCAGTACTCGATTTCCACCACTACCGGGGCCACACTTGTTTTCAGTTTTATCGGTTTTCAAACACAGGAAGTGATTGTGGGGAACCAGTCAGTCGTTAACGTAACGCTAAAAAATGATGTCAGCCAGCTTCAGGAAGTGGTCGTGACCGCACTTGGACAAGAGCGCAAAAGAAACGAACTCGTTTACGCCGCCCAGCAGATCAACAACGAACAGATCGTTCAGGCGCGAAACCCGAACGTAATGAACGCGCTGGCAGGTAAAATCGCCGGTCTGGATATCAAAACCAACAACAACATGGGCGGTTCGACGAGCGCGATCATCCGCGGTTACAAGTCCATTACCGGCAACAACCAGGCATTGTGGGTGATCGACGGTGTGCCCGTTTCCAATGCCAACACCAACTCTTCCGACCAGCAGACAGGTCGCGCGGGTACCGACTACGGTAATGCAGCGTCCGACATCAACCCGGATAACATCGCATCCATCAACGTACTGAAAGGTGCTGCCGCAACTGCGCTTTACGGTTCGCGTGCATCCAACGGTGTGATCCTCGTGACGACCAAACAAGGCCGTAAAAACAGCTTCGATGTAACCGTGAACAGCGGCGTTACCTGGGGCAAGATCGACAAGAGCACTTATGTAAAGTATCAGAATGAATATGGCGCAGGCTACGGCGGCGACGGTGCGAAAGATCAGTTCTACCGCGGAAACCTGGGCTCGGGCGAAGGCGATATCGCCGTATTTGACGCGGATGCCTCGTTCGGTGCCAAATTCGACCCGAACAGAATGGTGTATCAATGGGATGCATTCGACCCTTCTTCTCCTACTTTTGGCAAAATGACCCCTTGGGTTGCCGCTAAAAACGGCCCGGCCGCATTCTTCGAAACTGCCGTGACTTCCAACCAGAGCGTGAGCATCCTCGGCGGCGGTGAAAACACCACATTTAAAGTTGGTTACACCCGCAGCGACGAAAAAGGCGTTCTTCCAAACAGCAAGCTCGGCAAAAACCTCTTCAACTTCTCGGCTTCATTCGACCTGACCAAGAAGCTGACGATCTCCGCCAATGCGAACTACTCGCAGGTGAAAGGGGTCGGCCGTTACGGAACAGGTTATGATGGTAAAAACCCTAACCAGCAGTTCCGCCAATGGTTCCAGACCAACGTGGACCTGCTCGACCAGAAAGCAGCCTATTTCAGAAACCGCCAGGATGTAACCTGGAACTGGGGCGACCCCAAAGCACCATTCGATCAGAATGGCCCGATTTACTCGGAAAACCCGTATTTCTCGCGTTACGAAAACTTCTCGAACGACTCTCGTGATAACTTCTTCGGCTACGCAGCGGCGGTTTATAAAATCGCTCCGTGGGTCGACCTCACTACCCGTTTTGCCTACAACGGCACACAGGATTTGCAGGAAGAACGCATTGCATTCGGCAGCGCCGACCCTGCGCAATACAAACGCTTCAACAGAGGTTTCAATGAGACTAACCTCGATGTGATTTTCAACTTCCGCAAGGCCATTACGAAGCATATCAACTTCTCAGGTTTGGCAGGTGGAAGCATGCGCCGCTCGACGGAAAATGCGATCCGCGCGCAAACTAACGGCGGTATGGTCGTTCCCGGCATATACTCCCTTTTGAACTCGGCCAACCCGATTGAGGCACCGACTGAAACTTACAGAAGAATCGGTGTAGATGGTCTTTATGCACAAGCGTCGTTTGGCTACAAAGACCTGGTGAACCTTGACCTGACCGCAAGACAGGACAAATCGACCACATTGACCGAAGGCCACAACACCTATTTCTACCCTGCGATTGGTGCCAACTTCAACCTTTCTAACCTCGAAGGAATGAAGAGATTGGGCTGGCTGACCATGGCCAAACTGAGCGCCAACTATGCGGAAGTAGGTAACGATGCGCCATGGGGAAGTACGATCGACGTGTATGACAAGCCAACCGGTATCGGAAATGTTGCTTATTTCACACTGAGAAATACCAAAAACAATCCGGACCTGAAACCGGAAAGAACCAAAAACTACGAACTCGGTCTCGAAAGTGCATTCCTGAACGACCGCGTAGGTTTCAACTTTACGTACTACCGCTCATCCACCCTCGATCAGATCCTTCCGGTATCGATCACCGCTGCCACCGGGTATGCTTTCCGCTATGTAAACTCGGGTGAAGTACAAAACAAGGGTATCGAGATCTCCGCTTACGTGACACCGGTGAAAGTACAGGACTTCTCCTGGACACTGAATATGAACTTCTCAAGAAACCGCAACAAGGTGATCAGCCTGTACGGTGACGGTGCCCAGGAAGTGACCAACGTTACCATCGCCAGCTTGCAAGGCGGGGTTTCCATCAATGCAGCGAAAGGTGAGCCCTTCGGTATCATCCGCGGAACCAACTTCGTATACCATGAAGGAACCGGCCAGAAAGTGGTTAGAACAAACGGTTTGTATGCCGCTACTTCCAGCTCTTCTGAAATCATCGGTAATCCTAACCCGGACTGGATCGCCGGCGTAAGTAACACTTTGAAATACAAAACATTATCGCTTAGCTTCCTGCTCGATATCCGTCACGGCGGCGATATATGGTCTCTGGATCAATGGTATGGCGAAGGAACCGGTCTTTATCCAATCACCGCCGGCCTGAACGAGCTGGGCAACCCGAAAAGGAACCCTGCTTACCTGTATGACAAAGACGGCAAGAAAACAGGTAATGCGCCCAATCAGGGAGGTGTCCTGTTCCCGGGTGTGCAAGCCGACGGAACGCCTAACAACATCCGCGCAGAAAACGTAGACGGAAACGGGGCAACCGCATATGGCTATCCAGGTAACCCGCCGCGTGCAATGTATATCTACGACGCGAGCTATATCAAACTGAGAGAGGTAGCCCTCACGTATGCGCTTCCGCAGGCGATCGTAAGCAAACTGCGCGCATTCAAAGAAATCGACATCTCGGTAATCGGACGTAACCTTTGGATCATTCACAAAAACATGGATTTCCAAGATCCTGAAGAAGGTCTGGGTTCAGGCTTGCTGAATGGTGCTGGCGGTTACCAAAGCGGTGCTTACCCGGCTGTAAGAAACTATGGTTTCAATGTTAAATTCCGTTTCTAAGCGATATGAAAAAATTAATCATTCTTTTCCTCCCGTTCCTGTTGCTGACGGCCTGCGTCGATAGCCTGGACGACTATAATGTGGATACCAAGCGTCCGTCGACGGCACCGCCTGTTACCCTGTTTTCGAATGCATTGAAAGGCCTGGCCGATACGCTCACCAGCCCGAACGTGAATGTGAACAACTACCGTTTGTATGTTCAGCAATGGACTACAACTACTTACCTGGACGAGCCCCGCTATAACGTTACTGCACGTATCGTTCCTGAGTCGTTCTGGCGCGGACTTTACAAAGGCGTAATTTCCGATCTAACCGAGTCGCGGAGATTGATCAATGCCGATCAGTTCCTTACTCAGAACACCAAAGATTTGCAGCTTGCCCAAATTGAAGTAGTAGAAGTGCTGACCTGGGCTGCATTGGTGAATACATTTGGTAATATCCCGTATTCGGAAGCAATGAACCCCGAAAACCCGCTTCCCAAATACGATGACGCCAAAACGGTATACGACGCAATCCTGACACGTCTGGACGCCGCGCTTCCAAAGCTGGAATCGGGCGGCACACCATTCGGTAGCGGCGACCTGCTCTACAAAGGAGATATTGCGCAGTGGGTAAAATTCGGCAACTCGCTCAAATTGAAACTCGCGATGATCATTGCCGACAGCGACCCTGCGAAAGCGAAGAAAATGGTGGCGGAAGCAGCTCCCAAAGTATTCACGAGTAATGACGACAAAGCGGCTTTCCCATACGTTGCGACCCCGCCTAACAACAACCAGATCTCGCAAAACCTGAATGAGACTTTCACCAGCCGTCAGGATTTCATCCCTGCGGCAACGATCGTGAACCCGATGAACGACCTGAACGACCCGAGACGGCCTTTCTTCTTCACTACTATCGGCGGTAAATATGTGGGCGGCCAGTATGGCTTCCTGAACACATATTCCAACTTCTCACACGTGAGCGACAAGATCATCGATCCCGCATTCGAGGCGTTGCTGCTCGACTATGCAGAAGTTGAATTCCTGCTTGCAGAAGCTGTGGAAAGACAGTTCATCACCGGCTCGGCTGCCGAACACTATAACAAGGGCGTGACAGCATCCATTACCTACTGGGGTGGAACTGCGGCAGAAGCGGCTGCATACCTGGCACAGCCTAAGGTTGCCTACGCCACAGCAACAGGTACCTGGAAAGAAAAAATCGGTTTCCAGAAATGGCTCGCGCTTTACAATAGAGGCTGGGAATCATGGGTTGAATGGAGAAGGCTCGATGCGCCTAAACTGTCTCCCCCATCCGGCGGGAACGTTCCGGCAGGTCTGGCGATCCCGGTACGTATGATTTACCCGATCATCGAACAAACGCTCAATGGCGCTAACCGCAGCGCTGCGGCAGACGCTATCGGTGGAGACCTTGCTACGACTAAATTGTGGTGGGATAAGTTTTAAGTAAAATATCAATGCAAATGCAGAAAGGCGGGCTCAGGTTCGCCTTTCTGCATTTGTAAGAATCACAATACATTTTCTTATAGTATGCCGATAAAAAGTCCAGTCCTGCCGCATGCTGGATACATATCCGGACTGCGGTTTTAATGATTGTAAATTCAGAGTCATAAGGTTTTTTCGAAAGCCCTTCCACCTACAAACCTGACTTTGATGAAATCAATACTACTCACAATCGGAGCCGTCACCCTTGTGCTCTTCTTTACCCCCGCTTTTGCGCAAATGCGCGAACTAACCGGCCAGGTCACGGCCGAAGACGGATCAGCGCTACCCGGCGTAAATATTTCGTTAAAAAACACAACCAAGGGTTCCACTACGAACGACAAAGGCCAATACGCCGTATCGGTGGAGCCCGGCAATACCCTGGTTTTCAGTTTTATTGGTTTCAAAAGCAAAGAAGCGCAGGTAGGAAACCAGACGAGACTTGACATTACTCTTACCAGCGATGAAACACAGCTGCAGGAGATTGTCGTCACATCGCTGGGCATCGCCCGTGAGAAAAAGGCGCTGGGCTACGCCGTGCAGGAAATCAAGGCCGATAAACTCACGCTCGCCCGTGACCCGAATATAGGCAATGCGCTCGCCGGTAAAATTGCCGGCGTACAGGTTCTCGGCCAGTCCGCTGCGAAGTTTGGTACACCGAGCATTCGTATCAGGGGGATCAACTCGCTGGCGGGCAGCGATCCGCTTTACGTAGTGGACGGCACACCTACGGACATCAGCATGGTCAATATGGACGACGTGGAATCCCTTACCGTTTTAAAAGGTCCTTCCGCAACGGCATTGTACGGCAACCGTGCTTCGGCAGGTGTAGTTGTGGTAACGACCAAAAGAGGGAAATCCGGTGAAACTTCCCTGACCCTCAACCATAGCATGACCATCGATCAGGTGTCGCTGCTGCCAAAATATCAAAATGAATATGGCGGCGGCTATAAGCAGGATTGGGAGACCTTCAAATTTGATCCCAAAATACATCCGGCTGCGTGGGCACCATTCGAAGGCCAGCGGATACTGGATTACTCTGCCGATGAAAGCTGGGGGCCCAAAATAGACGGCTCGATGCACAGATCGGCATTCTCGTGGCAACCCGGAGACGGTTTTGGAAAGGAAACGCCCTATACCGCGCACCCGGACAATGTCCGTGACTTTTTTGAAAAGCCTGTCAGCTATAATTCAAACCTCGCATTTTCAAAAGCAGGTGACGGCTACTCCTCGCGGATTTCGTACACACATATTGTCAACAACGGCATTATCCCTAACAGCAGGCAAACCCGCGATTATATCAGCGCAAAAACCGCCATCACTTTTGCCAAAAAGCTCACAGCGGAACTGAATATCAGTTACACAGGAACAAAAACAGATAACACGCCCGCCGACCGCTATGGCAGCTCAGGTGGCACCGGTTCTGGGACAAACCTTTTCAGCACCAACAACTCCACGCTAAATGGTTACAACCAGACCACAGGATCTTGTAACAAATGGTTCCAACGCCAATTAGACATTAAAGACCTCAAAAACTATAAAAATCCGGATGGTACTTTCCGGAGCTGGAACATCGGCAGTCCCACAGACGCGCGGCCCAAATACTGGGACAGCCCCTACACACAGGCATACGAAAACACCAATCTAAGCCACCTCCAGAGAATTTTCGGAGACGCAGGACTTAACTATCAGGTGACCGACTATTTGAAGATCACCGGCAAATTCCGCCGCGACTACGGAAGTTATTTCCAAAGCGGCCGCGTCGCTTCCGGAACTTTGAACGCAGGTGGCCTCGGCGCCTACTCCTACCTTACAGGCTCGGCTTCGGAGAACAATTATGAAAGTCTGATCACTTTTGACAAAACTTTGAATAAGATTTCTGTGCTGATCAACGCGGGCGGTAATATTCGGTATAATCGTGTCGAAGGTTCGCTGCAAGCTACCAATGGCGGGCTATCTACACCGGGCTATTATAATATTAATGGCTCGAAGGATCGTCCCTTGTCTGCTAATTACCTCCTGGAAAAAAAGGTACGCAGCTTGTTCGGCAACATAAGCCTTGGCTATGCCGACCTGTTGTTCATCGAAGGTTCGCTACGCAAAGACTGGTCCTCCACATTGCCGGTAGCCAACAATGCCTATTTATACCCTTCCGTTTCGACCAGCATCGTATTTTCCGAATTGCTCCCGGCCAACAGCTTCCTGACATTTGGAAAATTAAGAGCCGGTTATGCCCAGGTGGGAACCGATCTGAGCGCGTACCAGACAGCACTCACCTACGCCGTAGGCACGGTATACGGCCCTTCGCCTTCGATGGGGCTTCCATTTATCCTGCCTAATTCTTCGCTCAACCCCGGAATGTCCTCTTCCTACGAAGGCGGCATAGATCTGCAATTTTTCAACAAACGTCTGGGACTCGAATTCACGGCATACAAAAACGACAACAGCAACCAGATCATACCGCTGGCAGTCGCGTCGACGAGTGGTTACAACAATGCAATCGTCAATGCCGGACTTATCACTACATCAGGTCTCGAATTACACATCTCAGCCCAACCGGTCAAAACAGAGGCATTTCTCTGGGAGTTTGATATCAATGCAGACAGGAACCGGTCGAAGGTTGTCAGTCTTACCGAGCAGAGCAACAACTACCGGCTCGACGGCCCGCAATGGCGGGCGCTCACGCTCAATGCACGTGTGGGAGAAGATTGGGGAATGCTGGAAGGAGTTGGTATTAAAAAGGATGTGAATGGTAAAAAGATCGTCTACTCACCCACTCCTGAAAACATCAAAGCCGGAAAAGCGGGCCTATATGTAAAAGAAAACAACGTCAACCTGGGCAATGTTCTGCCAAAATTTAAAGGAGGGATCATTAATGCATTTGAATACAAAGGACTCACATTACAGGCCAGCACCGATTTCGTCGTGGGCGGGAAGTTCTTTTCCGTAACCCGCATGTTCAATGCAGGCTCAGGACTCGCCGCCGAAACAGCCGGAAACAACGAATTGGGTAACCCGAAGCGTGACGACCCCACCAAGGGAGGCGGTATGCTCCTCGACGCAGTCACAGAAGACGGCCAGCCAAACACGTATCGGGTAGACACTCAGAACCTTTATGAAAACTGGCTTTTTGCACTTAACGAGCAATGGATTTACGACAAAACCTACGTCAAACTGCGGGAAGTGTCGCTAGGCTATAAAATTCCGAAAAGGTATCTGGGCAAATATGTGAAATCAGCCAGCGTGTCGCTGATCGGTCGCAATCTGCTGCTCATTTACAGCGCCATCGGCGGCGGAATTGATATTTCGGAAACGGAAACACTTTGGTACGAAGGCGGGCAACTCCCGCCGGTAAGGTCCGTTGGCGCTACGCTGAGAGTCGGTTTTTAGGCACACATTCATCTCAATTTGTTTTATCATGAAAAAACGCTGGCAACTATCTGTCATTTCACTCCTATTGCTAACGCTTGCGCCCGGGTGCAGCGACTTTGGAGATATCAATGTTAATCCTAACAATCCTTCCACCCCAAGCACAGCGGGCCTGCTCACCGGTGCGCTGCGCAATGTGGGTACGATCAACGCGCAGGTAGGCCCGGGCGGGGCAAATATTGTCCCTGCGATGTATGTGCAGCAATTCGGTGATGTGATTTATATCGAAGACTCGAAATACAAGACGATCAACTTCAACTATAATGGCTGGTATGCAGGTCCGCTTATTAATCTGCAACACATCATCGAACTCAATAGCGATGAAAAGACCAAAATCAATGCATCGACATTTGGCTCCAATGCCAATCAGATTGCGATTGCACGGATCCTGAAAGCTTACTTTTTCCAATGGATTACCGACCGCTGGGGCGATATCCCCTATTCCGAGGCATTAAAAGGCAATGCCGATTTCACACCGGCGTTCGACAAACAGGAAGCTATCTACAATGATCTTTTCAAAGAATGGAAAGAAGCAACTGCCCAGTTTGACGAGGGCAAAGTAGTGCAGGGCGATATTCTTTTGAATGGTAACACCGCCAAATGGAAGAAATTCGCCAATTCACTCCGTCTCATCGCAGCCCTCCGGCTATCCAAGGTCAACCCGGAAATAGGTAAAAAAGAATTCCAATCGGCACTAGACGATGGTGTAT
>CBIHPQ010000278.1:0-9265 GCA_966211825.1 uncultured Dyadobacter sp.
CACGACGCCCGGCTGCACGCGTACCCAACGTTCCTCGGCGTTTATTTCAAGTATTTTATTGAAGTTTTTAGAAACGTCTACTATTATACCGTTACCCACCACCTGACCTGCAAGCGAAGTGCCGGCAGTACGGGGGATCAGCGAAACTTTCTTTTCTGTGGCATACGAAATGAGCGTTTTGAGATCGCCGATCGATTTGGGGATCGCAACGGCAAGCGGCATTTCGCGATAGGCAGACGCATCAGTTGCATATAACGTCCGCATGGTATTATCGTAAAATAGGTCACCATCAAGGCGTTGTGCAAGCAAACTCAGATCTGCATCTGATACTGGAGACAGGGATGTCATAAATGCAATTAACAGGAAAAATAACGGATTCAAAGTTACACACAACCGGTAAGGAAGTCCAGCAAAAAGTTGGGTAAGTGGGGGAGCGAGCGCAAATGTTAGTTAAGTCAGCCCAGAGGAAAGCCAACAAGCCACTTTTTATTGAATTATTCGAATATTTTGTACTATTTTGTACGATGCTTCGAAGTGAGAAATATGAAACGACACCTACTATATATTATCACAGGCTGTTTCCTGACTACCGCGCTTTCCGGCACGGAGCTGAAAGCAGATGAGCAAGACGCGCCGGTACAGCCGACATTTAGCCCGAATGCGTCGGGCTGGGACGGATTTACGACATTAGCGGACTTTTACGACACCTTTGAAAAAGAGGATACAAGAATAGGCAACCCCTCGTTGGCTCATGGCAAACAGTATTCGGGTATTGGTTATGGCTTTCTGATAGGTCGGCAGGCAGATGCTCCGGGAAAAGATGTTTTGGATACCGGATCTAAAAAGCCGCTGGTGTTTTCAAGGGTATTCGGTCTATGAGTTCAAACCAATGATGTTAAACTTTTTTGCCGCTTCCCCGACAGTCATTTTGCTCGGGGTCCTGTGTACCTTATTTTCCTGCCGCGATTCTGAAAAAAATGTGAATGCGCTTTTCGAGGAAATGGATGCCTCTGCGACGGGCATTGAGTTTGTAAACAAGATCGAGGACAAAGAAGATATCAATATTTTCAACTACCGAAACTTCTATAACGGTGGCGGCGTGTCGATCGGCGATATCAATAACGATGGGCTGCCCGATATCTATTTCACCGCCAACATGGGTGAAAACAAGCTTTACCTCAATAAAGGGAACTGGAAATTCGAAGATATCACCGCTAAGGCAGGTGTAGCCGAACCCGACAAATGGAGTACCGGAGTGGTAATGGCGGATGTCAATGGCGACAACTTGCTCGACATTTATGTCTGCAATGCGGGCTACCAGAAATTCGTCAACAAGCAGGGTAATTCTCTTTACATTAATAACGGAAATCTGACATTCACGGAGTCGGCCAAGCAGTATGGCCTGGACGAAACAGGTTACACTACCCATGCGGCGTTTCTGGATTACGACCTGGACGGCGACCTTGATGCATATGTATTGAATAACAGCTTTATACCGGTCAATACCCTTAACTATGCCAACGACCGTAACCTCCGCGCGAAGGATTGGCCGGTGAAGGACTTCCTGAAAGGCGGCGGTGCCAAATTGTTCCGGAACAATGGTGGCAAATTCGTGGACGTGAGCGAAGAAGCCGGCATTTACGGCAGTCTGATAGGCTTCGGGCTGGGCGTGACGGTGGGGGACATTAATGGCGACCTTTACCCCGACATCTACATTTGCAACGACTTTTACGAGAAGGATTATTTATACATTAATCAAAAAGACGGTACTTTCTCTGAAGAGCTGGAAAAGCGTATAAAACACACGAGCCTGGCTTCGATGGGCGCCGATATGGCTGACATTAATAACGATGGCTATCCGGAGATATTCGTTACCGATATGCTCCCCCGCGACGAGTACCGCTATAAGACCACCACTTCTTTCGAAAACCATTATCTCTTCAATTTGAAAAAGGAGAAGGGTTTTTACAATCAATACATGCAGAACAGCCTGCAATTCAATAACCAGGACGGGACGTTCAGCGAGATCGCGAATTACTCGGGCGTTGCGGCGAGTGATTGGAGCTGGGGTGCGTTGCTTTTTGATGCAGACAACGATGCGAAGACCGACATTTATGTTTGCAACGGCATTTACCATGACATTCTGGATCAGGATTTCATCGATTTTTTTGCCAATGAGGTTACACAGAAAATGGTAATGTCAGGACAAAAAGAAAATATGCAGAGCATTATCGATCGGATGCCGTCGACGCCGATCGCAAACAACTTCTTCCATAATGAGGGGGATCTTCAATTCACAGAGCGGGCAAAAGAGTTTGGATTTGGGAAGGCCTCCTTCTCGAATGGGGCAGCCTATGCCGACCTCGACAACGATGGTGACCTCGATCTGGTTGTCAACAATGTCAACGAGCCGTGTTTTGTATATAAAAACAAATCGGAAGTACAGAAAGACAAGAATCATTATATCAAACTGAACCTGAAAGGCCAGGGCATGAATACGCGGGCCATTGGTTCGAAGGTTGAGGTTTATGCGGGAGGGCAGGTTTTCAGCAAGCAGGTAAATCCCTCGCACGGGTTCCAATCGAGTACGGAATACCCGCTGACGATCGGATTAGGAAAAATAACCCGTATCGATTCTTTGCGCGTGCTCTGGCCCACACACAGGTATACGAGCATGCAGGACGTGCCAACGGATACGACGCTCACGCTCGCGATCGGCGGTGCGGGTGAGGACTATCGCGTACAGGTCGTAAAGCAGGGACAAATGTTGACCAATGTGCAGGCGAAGGGCCTGGGCACACATCAGGAAAACAAATACGAGGATTTTTACAACGAACGCAATATCCCGGTCATGCTTTCGCACGAAGGGCCGAAGGCTGCGATCGGTGATGTGAATGGTGACAAGCTTGAAGATATTTATATCTGCGGCGGAAAAGGACAGGGGGGGCAATTGTACCTGCAAAAAGCCGGAGGGTTTGTCAAATCGCCGCAGAAGGCATTTGGCGATCTGGCAGGCTTCGAAGATACTGCTGCATTGTTTTTCGATGCCGACGGAGACGGCGATAAGGATCTGGTGGTAGGAAGCGGCGGAAACGAAAGCCTCGTAACGAGTCCGGACTTGCCTACTCGCCTCTACCTGAACGATGGCAAAGGGAATTTTACACGCAATGACCGTGCATTGCCGCCTAACGCAATGAATACTGCGGTGATTATTGCCAATGATTACGACCGCGACGGCGACCTGGACCTCTTCGCAGGAGGCCGGAGCGTGCCCCGGGAATATGGTTCGACGCCTTCGAGCTATCTGTACCAGAATGACGGCCAAGGAACATTCAAAGATGTTGCCAGGGCGACGATGCCTGAGTTGAGCAAAGTAGGGATGGTGAGGGACGCCAGCTGGACTGATATCGATGGTGATGGCCAGTCAGAACTCGTAGTGGTAGGGGACTGGATGGCTCCAGTGGTATTCAGGTTCGCGGGCAATAAATGTCAGAAGATGGTGACGGATCTGGAAACCTACACCGGTTTCTGGGGTTCGCTGAAAGCGGAGGATCTGGATGGCGACGGTGACCAGGATCTGGTACTGGGCAATATTGGTGAAAATTTCGCCCTGAAAGCGGATTTCAAAGCGCCGTTGAAGATTTGGGTAAACGATTTCAACAAAAACGGGACTACCGAAAAGGTCATTTCCAAGACGATCGACTCGAAGGACCTGCCCGTTCTCCTGAAACGGGAGTTGACTACGCAGTTTCCGTTTTTAAAGAAGAAAAGTATCAAGCATTCTGAATACGCGGTACTGGCGGTACAAGACCTTTTCCCGGAAGAACTCCTGGAATCGGCAGTAAAAAAATCGGTGAACTATATGCGGTCGGGCGTGGCAGTGAATGACGGAAAAGGAAAGTTTAAAATGGTGCCTTTGCCACACATGAGCCAATTTTCCTGTTTAAATGCCATTCAGAGTGAAGATTTGAACCATGACGGCAAACCCGACCTGATCGTTGGCGGTAATTTCACCCATTTCATTCCGCAACTCGGCAGCCTGGATGCTTGCCGGGGCAATGTCCTGATCAACAAAGGCAATATGCAGTTCGATGTGCTGCTCGCCAATCAAAGCGGTTTCGCTTTGGACGGCGAAGTGAAGCAAATCAGCCGCATCGACATTCAGGGCGCGCATTATCTGGTAAATCTCGTCAATAATGCGGCACCTGTTCTTTTTAAAATCAACTAAATCGGGGCTGCGGTGATTACAAACTCTCCGTCCGCCCACCATCCACAGCCAGACTCACCCCGCTGATACTCCCCGCCGCCGGACTGCACAGAAACGCCACGGCTGCGGCTACTTCCTTCGCTTCGCTGAAACGGCGGATGGGTATGGAAGCTTTCAGTTCTTCGGCAACCTGCTCTTTGGGTTTGCCCTGGTTTTTACTGCGCATTTCGAAAACGGATTCCAGTCGAGCGGTTTCGGTGTATCCTGGCAGTACATTGTTGACGGTAATGCCGTATTGCCCGAGTTCGAGCGACAACGTTTTGGCCCAGCTTGCTACCGCGCCGCGAATGGTATTAGATACGCCGAGGCCGATAATAGGCTGCTTCACGGAGGTGCTGATAATGTTTACAATGCGACCGAAACCTTCCTTTTTCATCGACGGCACGACGGATTGTGCCAGAAACTGGTTGTTGATCACGTGCATTTGAAAGGTTTTCAGGAACTGCTCGGGTTCTGCTTCAATGATCGGGCCGCCGGATGGGCCGCCGGTGTTGTTGACAAGTATATGAACCTCCGGACAAAGTCGCAGGTAATTTTCAATCGCTGATTTGACGGCTGCATGGTCGGCGAAATCGGCTACCACATAGCGGTGAAGCTGCCCGAGCGAAGTGTCGAGATCTTCGACGGCCTCACGCAGCTTTTCTTCATTCCGGGCCACGAGGGTCACATTTGCGCCCAGTAATGCGATTTCAACGGCGGCTGCGAGCCCGATACCCTGGGTACTTCCGCACACGATCGCTGTTTTTCCGGTCAGATCGAGGTTCATGGTTTTGGCTTTTTAAACTTGGTTTCAGAATGATAACGTTTTGATTTTCGTCTGCTCCGCTGCCGACTTCGTTGATTTTTCGGCTATCTTTGCGGTTTATTTTTCAACAAGGGACAAGCCGAAATGCCGAATGTAAGCAAAATCCCGCATTTGTAATCTTAGAGCAACCGTTGCACAATGTCTAAAAAAATCCAATCCGCGCTTATTTCTGTTTATTACAAAGACGGTCTTGAGCCTTTGGTCCGCCTCCTGCACGATAACGGCGTAAAGCTGTACTCCACCGGGGGAACTCAGACTTTCATTGAAAATCTTAACATCCCTGTGACCGCTGCCGAAGAGCTGACCGGTTATCCATCGATTTTCGGCGGGCGTGTTAAAACACTGCATCCGGCCATTATGGGCGGTATTCTGTACCGTCGGGATGACGCGGGCGACGTAGCGCAGGCGGAACAATACAATATCCCCGCCATCGACATGGTGGTCGTGGACCTTTATCCTTTCGAGGAAACGGTGGCATCCGGCGCAAGCGAGGAGGACATTATCGAGAAGATAGACATTGGCGGTATCTCGCTGATCCGCGCAACGGCGAAGAATTTTAAAGATACATTGATCGTCTCTTCCCGCAGCCAGTATGCAGAGGTGGTTGAGCTTTTGAATGCCAAAGCCGGTTCGACCGATATCGAAGATCGTCGTTATTACGCAGGATTGGCGTTTGGGGTTTCATCGCATTATGATGGCGCGATCAACAGCTTCTTTACTTCGGGCAAAGAAACCGCGGATAAAGAACTTTTCGATTTCACCAACCTTGCTTCACAAACGCTGCGTTACGGCGAAAACCCGCATCAGAGCGCTAAGTACTACGGTGATCTGGACGGAATTTTCGATAAACTGCACGGAAAAGAGCTTTCCTATAATAACCTCGTGGACGTGGATGCGTGCGTGAGCCTGATCGACGAATTCGCCGATGCAGCGCCTACATTCGCGATCATTAAGCATACCAATGCGTGCGGTATCGCTACGGCACCTACCGCGAAAGAGGCTTATGACAATGCATTGGCCTGCGATCCGGTTTCTGCATTCGGTGGCGTTGTGATTACCAATACAAAAGTTGACCTGGCAACGGCCGGGGAACTGAACAAGCTGTTCATGGAAATCCTGATCGCGCCTGCTTATGATGAGGATGCATTGCAACTCCTGAAATCCAAGAAAAATCGCATTCTGTTGAAACGTAATGCGATTGAACTTCCTAAGATTATGTTCAAAACTATCCTGAACGGTGTTTTGGTGCAGGATAAGGATCTTGCTACCGAAGTTGCCGCGCAGTTTACGACCGTTACCGAAAAAGCACCAACTGCCGGCGAGGTTACCGCATTGGAATTTGCATTGAAAGTTTGCAAGCATACCAAATCGAACACCATCGTGCTGGCAAAAGAAAACCAGTTGCTGGCAAGCGGTACGGGCCAAACCTCACGTGTGGACGCACTGCGCCAGGCGATCGAAAAGGCGAAAGCGTTCGGCTTCGATCTGAATGGGGCTGTAATGGCTTCCGACGCGTTCTTCCCGTTTGCTGATTGCGTGGAAATTGCACACAACGCGGGTATTACTGCCGTGGTTCAGCCGGGCGGTTCTATTCGTGACAAGGATTCGGTGGATTATTGCAATGCGAACGGGCTTGCGATGGTCACTACCGGCGTTCGTCACTTTAAGCATTAAAAATTTATATTGCCACGGAGACGCCATCGTGGTGTCTTCGCGGCAAAAATAATCGCTCTTGAAACCCAGTCCACTCCGGAAAGTCATCCGATTTCTTCTGACCGGATTAATAGTCCTGGTAGGCAGCCTGTTTTTTCTCTACCCTCAGATCTTCTACTGCGAGCTCATCGCATTCTCATCTTTTAAGTCGGGCGACAAAAAAGTTTATTTCAGCCCGGACATCAATCCAAAGAAATACAAAGTCCTCAAAAGCACCGTAGCACTCGCCGAGGCGCGGGTAGACTCTTTTTATCAGGGCAAAATATCCAATCCTAAAATCATCATTTGCCAGACGGCGCAGCAGTACCAGAAATATTGCAGCAGTAACGAAGGCGCCGGGTGCAGCATCGGCACGCCCTGGGGCAATTCCTACGTGATCCTGAATGCACAGGGTATGAACATTGACGTGATCGCCCACGAAATGAGTCATATCGAACTGCTGCAGCGCATCGGCTGGTGGCGGACGACCAATGACATCCCCCAATGGTTCAACGAAGGGCTGGCGCTTATGCTCGATCGTCGCTTCGTGAGCGAAACCAGTCCGCGTGATCGTTACCGCGCCTACCGTTATGAATGGCGCTATTACACACGCAACGGCCGCGAGCTGCTTTTGCTGAAAGATATTTCCACAATGCGGGAGTTTTTCGGGGGCGATCAGAAGCACGTCATGACCGCCTATATGTCGGCCGGAATGGAGGTTTCTTATTGGCTTTTGCTCCGAAAAGAGGCTGGCTTGCAGCGTTTTATCCGTGAAATGCAGAAAGGTGTGCCTTTCGATGAGGCTTATGGCCCGATGCGCCCGCACCATTTTAAAGATTCGAAGAAAATATCAGAGTAAAGCATTATCAATATGTGCTTGTAGGCTATATTTATGGGCTAATCGAGCTGATACCTCATTCATTCATCTATTTTATTATTTGAAATGCAACAATTACAAACCCTGGATTATGTCGTCTTCTTCTTTTACTTCATTTTAGTCTCCGGTTACGGTTATTGGATTTATCAGCGGAAAAAATCAAAAGTTGAATCTACAAAAGACTTCTTCCTCGCGGAAGGCTCACTCACCTGGTGGGCGATCGGGGCATCCCTGATTGCGTCGAACATTTCGGCAGAGCAGTTTATCGGGATGTCGGGGAACGGCTTTTCGATGGGGCTCGGGATTTCCACCTACGAGTGGATGGCAGCGGCAACACTCATCATAGTGGCCGTTTTTTTTATGCCGATTTACCTCAAAAACAAAATATACACAATGCCACAGTTCCTGAGCCAGCGATATAACCAATCGGTGAGCTTGATCATGGCGGTGTTCTGGCTGGCCTTGTATATTCTCGTTAACCTCACTTCGATCCTCTATCTGGGGGCACTGGCGGTGTCGGGTATTTCGGGGCTCGATTTTCAGTTTTGTATGATCGCACTGGCAGCTTTTGCCATTATCATTACAGTCGGCGGGATGAAGGTGATCGGCTATACCGATGTTATTCAGGTGTTTTTTCTCGTGATCGGTGGTTTGGCTACCACTTACCTGGCCATCAATCTGGTATCTGATAATGCAGGTGTTGAGGGTATCGTGCAGGGTTTCAAAGTAATGCGTGATAATCACGACGATCACTTCCACATGATTTTCCCCAAATCGAGCCCGTTTTATATGCAGCTGCCGGGTCTGGCGGTCTTGCTCGGCGGTATGTGGATCGTGAACCTGAACTATTGGGGCTGTAACCAGTACATTACCCAGCGCGCATTGGGAGCGGATTTGAAGACTGCGCGTAATGGTATCCTGTTCGCTGCATTCCTGAAATTACTGATGCCGGTGATCGTAGTATTGCCGGGTATCGCCGCCTACGCATTGTACAGCAAAGGCATGTTCCAGGCAGAAATGCTGGGCGAAGATGGCGTGATTAATGCAGATAAAGCATATCCCGTGCTCCTGAACCTGCTTCCGACCGGATTGAAAGGTCTGTCCTTCGCAGCATTGACAGCCGCAGTAGTGGCGTCCCTGGCAGGTAAAGCCAACAGTATTTCTACGATTTTTACCCTGGATATTTTCAAAAACTATATCGGCAAGAATGCCGACGAGAAGACCCTCGTACGCATTGGCCGCGCGGTGGTTGTGATCTCGATGATCCTGGCCATCATCGTTTCTCCTTATATGGGCATCGATAAGAAAGGCGGGTTCCAGTTTATCCAGGAAATGACCGGGCTATTGTCGCCGGGTATTTTCGCTTCGTTTATCATGGGCTTTTTCTGGAAACGGACCAACTCCGCAGGCGCATTGTTCGCGATCGTGGGTGGTTTCCTCATCGCACTGGCCATGCACAATAATTACTTCCCGTTTGCCGACTGGACCCAGGTTCCATTCCTCGACCGTATGGGCCTCGTGTTCCTGATATGCGTTGTGGTGATGGTGATCCTCGGCCTTGTAATGCCGGATGAGAAAAAAGGGCTCGCTATCGACGCTTCTATGTTCATGCCGCACCGTACCT
>CBIHPQ010000279.1:0-9262 GCA_966211825.1 uncultured Dyadobacter sp.
CCGGATCAGCAGGGAAATAAGGTAGCGCAGCCCAATCCGCAGGCTTATGGGCATGCCTGGTTTGTCAAATCTTTCAAAGTGGTTCCGAATGCGGACGCCGAAATGGCGGCATTGCGGACAGTTAACCTTCGTGAAGAAGCGGTGGTAGACCAAAAGTTCGCAGCCAAATTGACCGGACTTAAACCAGCTAGCGACTCGACAGCGAAAATCAGCCTGATTTCCTATAAGCCGAATGAACTCGTGTATGAAACCAACGCCAATGCAGAAGGATTGGCCGTATTCTCGGAAATATACTATAATGTCCGTAATGAATGGCAGGTGACCATAGACGACAAGCCTGCTGACATGCTGCGGGCCAATTATGTGTTGCGTGCACTGCGCGTACCTGCGGGCAAGCACACAATCAAGTTCCGATTCGAGCCCGTTTCGGTTGCTACGGGCAAGAAAATCGACCTTGTGAGCTCTTTGTTGCTGGTCGGGCTGGTAGCCGCCGCGCTGTTTGTTGAATCGAAAAGAAAGAAAAACGCATGACCGACCGCCGATATCCCATTGGGCCCGTAGCGTTAAAAGACGCCTATTCCGGCGAGGAAATCCGGGAATTTATACGGATCATCGCAGAAATCCCTGCCGAATACCGCAAGCGGGTAGCAAACCTTTCGGACGAAGAGCTGCTGAAAACCTACCGCGAAGGAAGCTGGAATATCCGCCAGCTGATACACCACGTGGCAGACCTGCAATTTATGCATTACCTCAGGATGAAAAAGGCAATTACCGAGCCCGACTATGAGGAGGTAACGCTCGTCGATATGAATGCCTGGGCCTTTACGCCCGATTCGCTGAATATGCCCATTCAGGCTTCACTGGCCATTTTTGAGGGTACGCATGCGCGCTACGCCTACCTCGCAGGTACATTGAGCGAAGAGCAGTTTGCGCGCCGGTACTACCATCCCCTGCGCAAGCTCTGGTTTGACCAAAAGCAGGCATTGGCATTATCGGTATGGCACGTAAAGCACCATCTGGCACATATCGATCTCGCATTGGGAAACATCGAATAGCATTTTTCTGCTTTCCTGATAATGCCAAAAAAGCCTGTCGTTTTATAAAATGGCGGGCTTTTTTCGGTAGTATTTGCCCCGTTGGTCTTTCTTAAACATTGATCAATAATGTTTAGCTTAAAATCCCGACATACCCGATGAAGGTCCAAGCACTTATTGCAGCATTTTTGCTGTTGTCTTTCAATGCATTATCACAAACTAAACTGAGTATTGTCTTTGTCGGCAACAGTATTACCCAGGGCAAGGGCGGAGACAATGGCCTTCCGCCGCCAACGCATGCCGTTAACTATTTGAAGCAGCAAAAGGGTGTCGACGACATATTGTACGCCAATGTAGGCCGGAGTGGTTCCACAACCGTCGACTGGCTCCCCGAAACAGGCAAATACTTCGCGCTCGCCGCCACGGCGGCCGACAGTTTGTATCTCAAAAAGGATCATCAGCTGCTATTCTCGATGAAACTAGGCACTAATGACAGTGCGATCGAAGGGCCGAACGGATCGCCGGTTTCGAAGGAAAATTATAAGAAAAACGTCCAAGCGATCGTCTCGGAGTTGCTGAAACGATATCCCGGCAGCAAAGTGATCATCCATCATCCGATCTGGTACAGCACCAACACCTACAATCGTTCGAAATACCTGGCCGAAGGATTGGAACGGCTGCAAACCTACGTTCCCGAGCTCGATGCGCTGATCAGCGAATACCAAACCACCGAACCCGGGCGGGTCTTAAAAGGAGATACCAAGGCTTTTAAATACTTTAAAAAGCATTATCTAAAACTCTTTAAACCAGAGAACGGCCAGCAGGGCACATTCTATCTGCACCCCAATGTCGAGGGTGTAGCAGTGCTGGGTGAGTTTTGGGGGAAGGCTATTAAGAAAAAAGTGCTTTAATGTGGTGACAGCCGGGGATATGAGGGCGGACGTTACCAGACCAATTCGTAACGGGTACTCCGGCCTCCGGACTCCGATTTCCTGAGTATTCCTTTTGCAACCAGATCAGTGATGTCCCTTGTAGCGGTATCTTGAGAGCATTTGGTCATTTTGGCCCATTTTGAAGAAGATAGGTTGCCGAAGAAATCTTCCTGCACGCGCTCAACCATGGTCCTTTGCCTTGTATTTAATGGTACTGAGGCATGTTTATCCCAGAAATTAACACGCCTGAGCACACTCGAAAGTATATTCCCGGTCTCTTCCGCAGCATTCTTTAAACATAGCAGATACCATTCAAGCCACTCCGTAATGTCGAGGTCACTTTTTTGCGACTTTTCGAGAATATGATAGTATTCGTTTCTTCGCTTCCTGATTTGTGAAGACATGCTGTAATACCGTTGCGGGCTATTATCGGCTCTTGCTAGTTGCATATCGGCAATTGCCCTGGCAATGCGGCCGTTTCCGTCGTCGAATGGATGGATAGTTACAAACCAAAAGTGGGCAATCCCGGATTTCAGAACCGGATCAGTGCTTTCTTCATTGTTGAACCATTCCAGAAATAGCTTCATTTCATTTTCCAGCCGTGAGGCATCAGGTGCCTCGAAATGAACAACCTCTCTGCCTATTGCACCGGAAACTACCTGCATCGGTCCTTTTTCATGGTCGCGCCAGTTGCCGGTCGCGATTTTGAACATTCCGCTCCTGCCTCCCGGGAACAGAGATGATTGCCATCCGAACAGCCGGTCTTCCGTAAGTGGCGAGTTGTAGTTTTGAGTTGCGTCCAACGTCATTTCCACAACACCATCGACATTCCGGTCGGAGGGGACCAGGCCGGCAATTTCAAGGCCCAAACGCCGGGCTATCGAAGAGCGGACCTGGTCAGTGTTCAATATTTCTCCTTCTATTTCCGACGATTTCAGTACATCCTCGGTCAGGGTTTTAAGGATTGCATCCGACTGGGCTGACAATCCAAGTGCCTGCATTCTTCCGAATATTTTACCCTGAAGATAACGCAATTGCCCCAGAGGCGCGAGTAGCGCCGTATCATCCCATGAGAATGAGGGCCAATTCGGGAGAAGGTGGATGTATCGTGCCATTGTTGATCAGTTTGCAGCGAATATATTGACTAATCTCCGCAATATTGCGGAGATTAGTCAATATATTCTACGCATAATGGCGACATATTGCCCCTAGCCCCTCCTGACAGGTTTCAATCCTCTCATCGCCTTCAATCCGATTGCCGGGCTCTGCGCAGGAATGGATAGCAATTTTTCTTCGGTTTCAGGTGCTGAATATTCGCGATAGCCCGACAGGTAGCGTTCGATGATGAAATTTTCTTCCCGCTCGAACTGGACCGAGGGTTGGTCGATGAGTGCGGAAATGTTGTATAGCCTTTTGTGCCAGATCAATGCATTCAGGTTGCCGTTGAAGTGGTAATGGTTTTCAAAGCCGCGGTCGAATTTGAAAACGATCGGTTTGCCGGCATTAGCCAGCAGGCTATCGGGCGTGCCTGTGAGCGTGATAGGGATGTAAGTCTTTTTGTCGTAAATGAACCCGCCGTGGGTGTTTTTGATATATTCCCGCATTTGCCGCGGGGCGTCACCTACGAGTAGCACATCAACAAGCAGGATTTGTTCCGCGGCATAAAACTGGCCGGGATTCTGGATAAGCGGGAGTTCGGAGATTCGGATCATGGTTTAATTCGTTCCGCAGAACGGCAACAATGTGAACATAAGGCAAAGGTATGTACAGTTTCTGTACTAAAAATATATACATGTCCAATATTGGCGTAAAACTGAACATGACCGTAAAACACGTCCAATTTCCCTGAATTTACTTTCACCACTTGGAACAGTCACCGAATATCCCATAAATTGAGCCCTCAAGGCACTTTAAAGTAAAAGTTTGACAATGGTGAAAACATACAGATTTATCGCCCTCCTCGGCGATGGTCGCGAAAGGTACAGCGACAAGGAGTTGAATGCAGAATGGCCCACCGAGCCCATCGTGATCGACGCATTCGGGTTTTCGGACGTTTACCGGTACTCAGGCGTGGTTTTCCTGAATGAAGAGTGGTTTGCGAAGTATAGCAAGAACTGGCGTAACGATACGTCGGAGATCGACAAGCTGCTCGTGAACCTGATCAAGTATGCAGTGAAAGATGTTCATTCTGAGAATCTTGCTAAAATAAAAAGCTACCTGGCCTCCCCGCCTGAAACGGTCGAAGAGGCCGTAGCGCTTTGGAAGACTTTTTACGATCCTTCCCTAAAAACAATCTGATTATTTCCTGGCCCCGGACTTCAATCCGGGGCCGGATGGGGGGCGTCGTGGCGCTTCTGCCGGATTTAATTCATGAATTTTAATGGTTGACCATTTTCATGGCGCCTTCGCTGTAACGGGCCCCGGTGTCGGGGTAGCGGGCAATGAGGGCGTCGATGGTTTGCAGGTCTTCGGTTGAGAGGCTTACATTCGTCGCACCGGCGTTTTCTTCGAGGTATTTGCGTTTTTTGGTGCCGGGGATCGGAAGAATGTCGTCGCCTTGCGCGAGTACCCATGCGAGTGCGAGCTGTGCGGGGGTGCAATCTTTGCCCGCGGCGATTTCGGCAAAGCCGCTTACCAGTTTGGCATTGTTATCCGCCACGTCTCCCTGATACCGCGGCAGCGTCCGGCGAAAATCGCCTTCTGCCAAAGTTTCGGTTGCCAATGTGTTGGTAACGAGCCCTCTTGCCAGCGGCGAATAAGGTACCAGCGAAATACCCAACTCCCGGACCGTATCGAGGATCGTTCCCTCCACATCACGGGTGATCACCGAATATTCGCTCTGCAATGCGGCGATCGGGTGCACGGCGTGGGCTTTGCGGATCGATGCGGCCGAAGCTTCGCTCAGGCCCAGGTAACGCACCTTTCCTTCCTTAACCAGCTCCGCCATGGCTCCTACCATTTCTTCAACCGGCACATTCGGGTCGACGCGGTGGGCATAGTACAGGTCGATCGTGTCGATTTTGAGCCTTTTCAAGCTGTTTTCAACGGCTACTTTCATCCATGCCGGCGAACCGTCGAACCACGCCCCGGCAGAGTTGCGGGGTGCGCTGACGTTATCGCCGTAGCGGAAGCCGAATTTGGTCGCTATAAATATCTTGTCGCGGTTAGGTACGAGCACCTGCGAAATCAGTTTCTCGTTTTCGCCATTGGCATACATATCTGCGGTGTCCCAGAAATTAATCCCCAGGTCGAGGGCGCGGTGTAGCGTGGCGATGCTTTCGGTGTCGTCGGTGGGGCCGTAGGCGAAGCTCATGCCCATGCAGCCCAGTCCGATGGCTGATAATTTTTCTTCTGTTTTTCCAAGGCTTCTGTATTGCATTTGTTTGTTGGCTATCGGCTTTCAGCCTGGGCTTGGGCCGGGTGGATAATGCAGTTTTTCAGGATAGTCCTGATGATACAAAGCTACCGGTTGAAGGGGGGCGTCACTTTATAGTTTTCAAACAGATCTTTATAAAAATCACACAGCCCTCGTGCGCACGTTTCCGGGTGTGAGGCCGGTCTGTTTTTTAAAGAAAATATTGAAATAGGCAGGGTATTCAAAACCCAGGCTGTAAGCGATCTCCGACACATTCCAGTTGGTATGGTTGAGCAGCGCCTGCGCTTCCTTGGTAATACGGGCAGAAATATGTTCGGTGGTGGTCTTTCCCGTGATTTCTTTTACCGAACGGTTCAAATGGTTGGCGTGTACCGAAAGGCTCTGGGCGTAATCGTTGGCTGTTTTCAGCCGCAATGCATTTTCGGGTGTGTCGATGGGAAATTGCCTTTCGAGCAGCTCCATAAACAGCGTCGTGATCCGCGCCGATGCATTGATCTGGCGTTCAAATGTTTCGGCAGGCTGCATTTTCATCGCTTCGTGGATGATCAGGTGCAGATAATTGCGCAGCATACCATACTTATGCGGGTAGTCCGACTCGATCTCAGCCATCATCTTTTTAAAGATCATCGACAGCTCCTTTTGTTGCTGCTCATTCACAAAATAAACCGGGTTAGCACCGATTTTGAAAAGCGGCGAATCCTGCAAAAAATCCTTGCGCTCAGCAGGATGGACAAAAGTTTCGGTAAATAATGTAAACCAGCCCAACTGCGATTCCGAAACAGCTTCCCATGAATAGGGCACCATCGGGTTCGAAAAAAGCAATGCCGGACGGTCTATTTCGATCCATTTGTCGGCATAATGCAAGCGCCCGGTGCCAATAATGAAGGATACCTTGTAGAAATCGCGGCGGCTGTACGGCGTCTTTTTGAAGCACGAGCTCCTTTCGAACACATTGAAATGTCCCATGCCCGCATTGTTCAGTGGCAGGCCCGTCGGATTAGCGTGCGGAACGCGCTGGTAAAATTCCTGGATAGATTCAGTATGGCTCATATCACAATATTATAAAATTCAAATAACAGATATAGCCATGAAAGTTTCCCTGAACCTGTAATTAATTACTTTTTAATTTCGAAGTAAAGGCAATTGGACGAGTCGAAATGTATTGAAATGGATCACATCGGTAGTCCACGTGGTTTTTAATTTTGAATGATTGAATGACCGAATGACCGAATATCTGTTGGTGTTGCCTATTCATCAATATTCAATCATTCAATCATTCGGTCATTCAATCATTCAATCACTCACCCATTCAATCATTAACAATGTCCCACCGCAAACCAACCAGTGAACTTACTCCCGGGGCTTTTACGGCCGTGCGGGAGCTTGAAAAGTATGTTGCCTCAACGGGCCTTAGCAAGGTGCATTACAAATTGATCAAGATACGTGCTTCGCAGATCAACGGGTGCGGGTTTTGTCTGGACATGCACGCACGCCAGGCGCGTGAGATGGGCGTGAGCGAGCAGCGCATATATATGTTGAGCGCCTGGCGCGAGGCCAATATTTATACCGAAGAAGAAAAGGCGATCCTGGCGCTCACCGAGGAGGTGACGCTCATCAGCAAAGGCGGCGTGAGCGACGTGGTGTACAATCGCGCCGTGGAGCTGCTGGGAGAGGAGTACACCAAGGCCGTGGTGATGGGGGTAGTGGCGATCAGCGCCTGGAACCGCATTATGATCACCGATCAGGTAACCGTCAATGCCACAGCCGTTGAAAGCCATGTTTAACAGTCGCACTATCCGGATGAGTACTCAGTCCGAAAAGGCTGATTTGCTCAAAAAACTGCATCACAGCGGTAAAATGCTCGTCCTCCCGAATATCTGGGACGCCGCCGGCGCGCTGCTGCTGGAAAAGCTCGGGTATCCCGCGGTGGCGACGGCCAGTGCCGCCATCGCGGCCGCTCACGGTTACGAGGACGGCGAGCGCATTCCCTTCGATTTACTGCTGGCCATTGTCGGGCGCATCGTGAAGTCGGTGAACGTGCCGGTGACAGTGGATATCGAAGCGGGTTATGCGGCTGACAGCGAGACATTGAAGTCAAACATCCGCCGGCTGATCGCGGCCGGGGTGGCGGGCATTAATATCGAAGACACCGACACGCTGACGCGCGAATTGCTGCCGATCGGCGAGCAGGTGGAAAAACTGAAACTGATCGGCCGGGTTGCAGACCGCGAAAACACGAGACTTTTTGTGAATGCCCGCACGGATATTTTTCTCGTAAAACCCGCATTGCCCGAGGACCAGAAACTCGCGCTGGCGATCGAGCGCGGGCGGGCGTACGTGGAGGCGGGCGCCGACGGCGTTTACCCGATCTTTGCAACGGAAGAAGAAACGGTCAAAACCTTGGTGAATGCATTGAAAGTGCCTGTAAATGTACTTGCAAAGAGTGGTGCGCCCGATCTGGGCGTATTTCAAAAGCTGGGCGTGGCGCGCGTAAGCTTCGGCCCGAATGTGCACCGTGCGACGTTATTGTCCCTGGAAACAATGCTGAAAAATGTAAAAGAAAACCTGAGCCATCGCCCGGTGACGGGGCTGCTCGTGTAACCGAACGACTATTTTTACGTATACTAATGAAATCTCCCGGCAGCCGCAACCGGGAGATTTTATATTTTTAGACCAAAATTAGATTTACTTTGTCCTATTCAACGAACTTAACCGGTTATCACGCTCAGCGCTATGCAGGAGGATATTCTTTTTCAGATCAGCAACAAATTAAAGGAAGTCAGAAAAAGTAAGGGCGTTACCCTTCAGGAGATCGCCGACGATGCGGGCGTGACGAAAAGCCTTGTTTCCCAGATCGAAAACAGCCGCACGATCCCCTCATTGCCGGTAATGCTCGGGCTGATCAAGGCACTGGACATTGACCTTAACGTGTTCTTCAAGGACATCATTTCAACCGCCCCGGGTGAAAGCGTGTTGATCCGGCGGAAAGAAGAGTACCAGCCTTTCACGAAAGAAAATGCGAAGGGTTACTTCTATCAGCGGATATTCAGCAAGCAATTCAAAGATAACCATATCGATGTCGTGCTGCTGCGGCTCGAAAAAGATGCCAAAAGGCCGATGGTCCGCACCAATGCGTTCGAATTCAAATATGTGCTCTCGGGTGCAGTCGAATACACCGTCGGGAAGAATAAATATATACTGAACCAGGGCGACTCGATGTTTTTCGACGCCAACGAGCTGCATAACCTCAAATGTCACGAATGCGACGAGGCTGTACTGCTGGTTATCTACTTCTTCAATGAGGCGCAATAGCCATTTCTAAAAACCATTCTTGTTAAATATTAATTAACATTTGCTTAACCTATGGTCAGGTTTAGTTCACTAGTTTTGCGGTGATCAGGGATTAGTCGCGGCTAATTTTTAATATAAGTTAACTTTTTCTTTGGCTTTAAGATCTTTTTGGATATTTTTAGGCTGTAAATCAGGATCAGTAGCTGTGAGGTAAAATTTGAAGTTAAGTTTTACTTAACAAATCAAGCATACCGATTTTCGAAGCGGACGGCTGGCAGGATTTGCGAAAAAGTTCAGTATTAGTTCACCAATTATACCAAGTGAGATGTCGATAGAACTGGTAGTTTTCGATATGGCAGGTACGACTGTCAGGGATAAAAATTTTGTAGGGATTGCATTTCAGCAGGCCATGCGGTCGCAGGGATATGAAATTGCGATCGAGAATGTGAACCCGCTGATGGGTTACGAGAAGCCATTGGCCATTAAGATGATGCTCGAAGTGCGCGAGCCGGATAAGTCGAAGATCACCGAAGAGCTGGTGAAAACGATCCACGCGCATTTTGTAAACGGAATGATCGAATTCTATAAGACGACGACCGAAATTGCGCCGCTGCCGCATGTGGAAGAGA
>CBIHPQ010000280.1:0-9179 GCA_966211825.1 uncultured Dyadobacter sp.
ACCTTGCAAGACGCCTTCGACTCCGCTCAGGCTGACATTAACGAGACACACACATAATATTTTTACCAAAAAATTGAATTTTATCAATCCAAAACATGGATACAATGATAAAGAAAATTTTCTTTGTGTAAAATTTACGCATTGAAATTTTTTCTCATTGTCAGTCCTTTACCCTATGGAGCATAATTTGAAGGAGTTTTTTGACAACGCATTGAAGGAGGTTTCGCTCGATTGTACGGTGTTCGGGTTTCACGAGGGCGAGCTGAAAGTGCTGCTGCTGCGCTGGAAAGGTACCGATGAATGGAGCCTGCCGGGCGGGCATATATTGCTGGACGAGTCGGCCGATGACGCGGCGAGCCGCATTCTCACGCAGCGCACGGGCCTGTGCGATGTTTTCCTACAACAGTTTTACACATTCGGCAATGTAAACCGCTATGTGTACCATCCTGAAAAAGAGCTACTTGAAAAGCTGGAAGTCACATTTGGAAAGGGCTTTTTCGACGGCATCATCTTCCGCCGCGTCGTTTCGATCGGCTATTTCGCCCTCGTGGAGTTCGACCAGGTGCAGCCCACACCCGACTGGTTCACCGACGAATGCCGCTGGTGGTCGCTCGCCGACGTCCCCCGGCTCCTCTTCGACCACAACGAAATGATCGAACGCGCATTAAAAGCCCTCCGCCAGCGCGCCCGCAACCAGCCCGTCGGCTACAACCTGCTGCCCGAAAAGTTCACCATGCCCGAACTCCAACGCCTATACGAAACCATCCTCGACCGCCAGTTCGACCGGAGGAACTTTCAGAAATTGCTCATGAGTTATGATATCCTCGAACGACTCGACGAAAAGCGCGTTGGAGCGGCCAACAAATCCCCGTTTTTGTACCGGTTTGTGAAAGAGAAATATGATAGAGCGGTGGCGGAGGGGGTTTCGTTTGCGATGTAGTTTTTTTAAAGGAGAAAAGGGAGGAAAGGGAGGAAGGAGGAAGGGGAGTTGTTGTTGTAGAATTACAAATTATTTGTTGTTGCGTGCCTACGGCACTTTTTTCAGGATAGGGGACTTTCTTATTTTCTACCAATATTACATCCCTAGCGGGATTTAAATTCGAAACAGCACGCGAGTCACTTGCCCCAATTTAATGAACGAGGCGAGTCCCGCTAGGGACGCAACATTGGTAGAAAATAAGCCATAATGTTAATTAAAGTGCCGTAGGCACGTAACAACATAGCAAAATTTCTCTATTCCCTTACTTCCATCCTCCCCACCTCCAACTTTTGAAAGAAAAACACCAATTCCCGAAATGACAAGAAAATTTCGGTTATGCGTGGGTTATGGCCTGCCTCTTTTTGGAATGCCATATGGTCGCTGTAAATTGCCCAGAGGTCATCGACCCACTCTGAGGCGCTGCTTTGGCTTAACAAATCTTTGACGCCCCGACCGTAAGCGAGGCAAAGTGCATCATCGGATGATGCGTTGTTCATTGATGTTTTCATACTATGAATTTTGGAAAAAGGTTAAAAAAGCCCTGTCTTAGGTGTCCAAACGTTCATAGAAACGTTTAGGGGGCTTTCGCCTACCCTCACCATAACAGGGCAAAATTTTGAAATTTTTCATAATCTATGATTTTTTGGAATGCGCATATTCGAAAGACATTAAAAGAAATGCAATACCTCCTGCCATATGAGTTTCCAACCGTACCATATTAATTATCAAACATAACTTTCCTCGCTAAACCCCGCCCGATCCCGATAATCCTACCCACATCACTCCTACTTAATCCATCCTCCCTTTCCTCCATCCTCCCTTTCCTCCCCCACTAAATCAGTAACATCCACCCCCGCCAACCTTTTACCCGTACTTTCTCAACCCAAAATCCTAAACCACCGATGACCCAATTCCCGAACCGCCGCGAATTTCTTAAAACTGCCGGGCTTACTACGCTTGGAATCAGCGTTTTACCGAACCTCATTACGCGTGCTGCGCCGAGCGACCGGGTGCGTATAGCGCATATCGGCCTGGGCGGGATGGGGAATAATCATATGAAGTGGTTTGCGAATTTACCTGATGCTGAGATCGTTGCGCTTTGCGATGTGGATGAACTGCATTTGGGGGAGACGAAGCAGCGGCTGGAAGAGATGAAGCCGGGCATTAAAGTCGATACGTACGGCGATTTCCGGCGCATTCTCGAACGGAAGGATATCGATGCTATTACCATCGCGACGCCCGATCACTGGCATGCGCAGATTGCGACGCTGGCGTTTCAGGCCGGGAAGGATGTGTATGGCGAAAAACCGCTTTCCTATTGTTTGAAAGAGGGGAAAATGATGCTTAAAAATCTGGAAAAATATGATCGGGTGTTTCAAATGGGCAACCAGATCCATGCGGGCGATAATTTTCACCGGGTCGTGGAGCTGATCCAGTCCGGGGCTATCGGGAAGGTGCATACGGTGCGGCTTTGGAAGAAGCCGAGTACCAAGGAGCTGGGCTCGCCGACGGTGCAGGCCGTGCCCAAAACGCTGAACTGGGACATGTGGCTTGGTCCGGCGCCATTTACCGAATACATTCCCGAGAAATGCCACTTCACTTACCGCTATTTCCTCGACTATTCGGGCGGCGAGTTTGCCGATTTCTGGTGCCACATTGCGGATGTGATGTACTCTGCCATCCACCCGACGGGTTTGAAGAAGATCAACGCACGCGGTACCGCATACGAAGGCATTGCCGACGCGCCGAAATCGCTCGACGTGGATTATGAATTTGATGGTTTGAAAGTATACTGGTCGTCGAACCCGCCCAATGTACCCGGCGCTGCCGACCGCGGAATCGGTGCTTTCTTCGAAGGCGACAAAGGCACGCTGATGTGCGATTACAACACCCGGGAACTGACGATCAATGGCGAGAAAATGACCGATATCGCCACCGTTCCGATCACCAATCCCCGTTCGCCCGGGCATCAGCAGAATTTCATCGACTGCGTCAAATCGCGCAAGCAGCCGGAATCCAACCTCGCCTACGCACGCGAAATGACGATCCCAATGCATTTGGGGCTGATTTCTTACCGACTAAAGCGCGAGCTCACCTGGAATGCGAAGAAGGAGAAGTTCAGCGGCGACAAGGAAGCGAACCGGTTTTTAAGCAGAAAACCAAGGAAAGAATGGGACCTCACCTGATGTAACCATTTATTGATATTTTTGTATATTGGCAATAACTAAACAGCAGTTGCCATGAAAAGTTCTTTACTAACCTCTCTCATTTGCAGCACATTGCTATTCGGCTGCAAAGAATCCTCGTCGCCGGTTAACGACATGCCGGCGATCCAAAGCATTTCTTTCGAAGGGCTGCCTGATCAGAACGTCACTTTCGACGCACGTAACTCGGAGATTACCGTGAGGATGCCGGCAGTGCTGGAAGGTGGCCTGAAACCGGTGATGAAACTGACGGAAGGTGCGGAGGTTATCGGCCTGCTGCCTGACGGGAGCATCGACCTGTCCGCATTTTGCAGGTTAAGCAAGCCTACCGAGCCCGTTTACCTGCGCATTGGCAACCGGACAAAAACTGCTACCTACCGCATGAACATTGTTACTACCGGCGACCTTGCGCCGCAGGACATTTATGAAGAAACGACATTCTCACGAAAATCAGAGGCTTTAAAATTGAACTTACCCGTTCGCAATCAATACAATCTCCCTCATTTAGACCGCATTACATTCGAGCGCGAGGACGGCACCGACAGTGCGGTGATCTACGCCGATGGCGCTCCGCTCGCAGGATGCGCATCGGAACCGAACAGGCTTTCGATCCAACTCTATGCGCCGATTCAGAGCGTGCTCAAACCCGGTAAGTACAAAATCCAGGTAGGAAACATTAAATTTCCGCAGCGATTGGTCGTCATCGACTGACCGCAATCAACACGCTCACACGTTTCTTCATTAGATCTAACCTTAGGATAAATACCCCGGTTCAATATTATACAATCTGTATAATTATCGGTATCTTTATTTGTCGGAAAATGAATGCAAATGTGACGTGTATTTCAAGCGGGGCAAGCGTTGCCGCTAAAATTATTCAGCCAGGTACGTTGAACTTACCTTCCTTAAATGACGGCTGGCGCTTCAATTTTCACAAGCACGCCCGAAAGAAAAATTGCCGGGCATTTGTACTCGTTTGCGAGGATACGCCGGATGTTATCGAAGGGTGTCTGATTTTCGAGATGCGTCATGGCGTAGAGCCTTGTATGGCATTTATTGAAGTCGCGCCGCATAATCGGGGGAAAAACCGGGTTTATGCCGATGTAGCCGGATGTTTAATTGCCGCCGCCTGCCGGGTTAGCCAAAAGTATGGCGAAGGCTACCATCAGGGATGGCTGACTTTCGATGTGATGGAGGAAAGGAAAGAGGATGAAATTAAGTTGATGGCTATTTATTGCCAGAGATATGGTGCCGTGAGATGGGGCGAAAAAACAATGCTGATCACCCCGGAGAATGGACGAATACTAGTTGACAGGTATTTAACTCTTGAATCATGAAAGAACAAAAGAAACGGTCAAACAGCTTTGAAATTCTTCCGGAGGATATCTGGAATGAAGAAAAACGAAAGGGTCTGCGCGAATTTATCATCGCGGAAAATTCGAAGCGAACGCCTGCACAGAAGTTAGAAACGGAAATGGCAGGGATCCGGTACGCTATGGAAGACTACATCAGCGGCGACGACTTGCGCCTGGCTGACTACGAACCGGCTGAATTCCTGAGCATCCACAACTTCATAAAACGCTACCTTAAAGTCCTCAACACCTCCCAAAAACAACTCGCGGAGCTTTTTGAAATGAAGGACAGTAACCTGCACAAGTACCTGACCGGCGAGCGGAAGTTGAATACGGATATCGCATTCAAACTGGCGTCGTTTACGAAAACTAAGCCGGAGCATTGGCTGCGGTTAGAGATCCGGAATGAACTGAAAAAGCTGGGCGGTGAAAAGGCTGCGGAGTTTGAAAAATATGGTTATGAGAATGTGGTGACGGTTCAGGATTAATTGGTGTTGCCTGTTAATTTCGAATATCAGCAGGAATTTAATGCTTTTTCCAGGGGTTGTTGAAGTTGCGTTGTCATGCTAAAAAACAAGCTGCGCGGCGAACTATACTTCATCCAACAAATGCAGAAATTCATCCTATTATTCGCTATCGCTGTCATTTCAATACCGGCAATAGCGCAAACCCAGTGGAAACTCATCGCCGATAAAGAGCAGATCCGCATCTATTCCTCGGCTGTTCCCGACTCGAAAATCAAGGCCATCAAAGTGGATTGCGTCGTGGATGCTTCGCTGGCGCAGATGGTTTCGCTGCTGCTGGATGTCGAGGCCGGGACGCAGTGGGTTTATAAAACCAAGTCCTGCAAGCTGATCAAGAAGGTATCCCCTACCGAATTGTATTATCATTCCGAAATAAGCCTGCCCTGGCCGCTGGATAACCGCGATTTTGTGGCACACCTCATCACGCGGCAGGATCCGGTGACGAAAGCCGTGACCATCGACGGTCCGGTGGTGGCCGGAATGGTGCCGGTGAAGAAAAATGTAGTCAGGGTGAGTGACTCGAAGGGCCGCTGGGTGCTGACGCCGGTTGCAGGCAAAGTACGGATCGAATACACGCTCCATACCGATCCGGGAGGCTATGTACCCGCCTGGGCGGTGAATGCATTTGCGGCGGAAGGGCCCATGGAAACATTTAAAAGCATGAAACAGCAGCTCAAATTGCCAAAATATAGAAATGCCTCCCTTACATTTATAGCCAATTAGAAGGTTATACAATGTAAAAGAAAAATAGCATGAAAATCAGAAGCTACGAGCTGTTCCAGGTACCTCCCAGATGGTTGTTTTTGAAAATTGAAACCGATGAAGGCATCGTTGGATGGGGCGAGCCGGTGATCGAGGGAAAGGCTGCTACCGTGGCTGCCGCGGTGCACGAATTGATGGAAGCATTGATCGGCAAGGACCCGCTCGATATCGAAGGCCACTGGAACACCATGTACCGCGGAGGCTTTTACCGTGGCGGCCCGATCCTGATGAGCGCCATCGCGGGTATTGACCAGGCGTTGTGGGATATCAAAGGAAAATTCTTCAATGCGCCTGTTTATCAGCTTCTTGGTGGCAAATGCAGGGACAAGATAAAAGTGTATTCATGGATCGGCGGCGACCGGCCGGACGAAGTGGCCGGGGCGGCGAAAGAGTGTTTCGACCGCGGTTTCAAGGCCATTAAAATGAATGCGACCAATGAAATGCAGTACATCGATTCATTTGAAAAAATCGATCTGGCGATAAAAAGGGTGGCGTCAATCCGGGAAGCGCTCGGCTACGGACTGGAAATCGGGGTAGATTTTCACGGACGCCTGCACAAGCCCATGGCCAAAGTGCTGGCCAAAGAGTTGGAGCCGTTCCGGCCGATGTTCATTGAAGAACCGGTTTTGGCCGAAAACAATGAGGCATTACGGGAAATTGCCGCGCATACATCCATCCCCATCGCGACCGGCGAGCGGATGTTCAGCCGCTGGGATTTCAAAAACCTGCTCATGCACGGTTATGCCGACATTATCCAGCCCGACCTTTCCCACGCAGGAGGCATTACCGAATGCAAAAAGATATTGTCGATGGCAGAGGCATTCGACGTAGCGGCCGCCCCACATTGCCCGCTCGGGCCAATCGCGCTCGCAGCCTGCTTGCAGGTAGATGCGACCTGCCACAATGCATTTATCCAGGAGCAAAGCCTGGGCATTCACTACAACCAGGGAAGCGACCTGATGGATTATCTCACCGACCGAACGGTATTCGACTACCATGATGGTTTCGTGAATATCCCGTCCGGCCCCGGCCTCGGCATCGAAATCAACGAAGAACAAGTCCGGAAAATGGCTGCAATCGGCCATAACTGGAAGAATCCGTTGTGGACGCATGAGGACGGTAGCGCGGCGGAGTGGTAATAGATGGGAGAAAGGAGGAAAGGGAGGATGGAGGAAGGGGAAATGTATTTTCCTCCCTTTCTTCCTTCCTCCCTTTCTTCCCTTTCCTCCCTTTCTTCCCTTTCCTCCCTACATTAATGCGCTTCTAATAGCCCGCTCCACCGGACTTTCACCATTAACAGACAAATCTTCCCGCAACAACAGCGGCGGTTGGGCCATGAATTTCGGCTCAGTACCATGGTGCGGTTGCGCGGCGTGCGCGATGAACGGGTGGCAGAGGTACACCGTGCCTGCCGGGCCGGTCGCGAGCGCGATTTCGCGTTCGGGCATCGCATTGAGCTTGCCGGCGAGCTCCATAAATGCCAGTCCGGCTTCTCCTTCCGGCTCCAAAGCGCGGGCGACGTCCGCGTGCGAGCCTATACGTATACGCGTGGGCGCGTCATGCTCGCTCACGTCCGAGTACAGGAAAAGCATGAGCAGTCCGCGGCCTTTTGAATGGATATTGACACGCCACTCCCAATAGTTGGCCGGATCGGTGCCGGGGAAACTGGCGTCGACGTGCCAGCCTGCATCGCCCGGATCTTCATCCGACGGAAAACGCACTGGAAATGTGCCCATACTACGGCAGGGCAGCCATTTCCCTACACCCACCAGCTGATCGAATGCGGCATGCAGCACGGGCGTGTTTGCGGATACGACGAATGGCTCCTGGCTGTACATACCGAGACGGATTACGGGTTTGGTCCAGGTGGCGGGGTCGTTTCGATCGAGGGCGAGGTCATGCCATAAAATATCCCGGGCCTGTGCCGCAATTTCCGCTGAAAAGGCATCATCCACACGCACAAAACCTTGTGCAATAAACTGATCTATTTGCTGAGAACTCAGTATTCCTTCCATGAGATTTCAATAAGATATTGATTGAAAAATTGAGATAATAAAATCCTGGTCCCCGAAAAACCGGGGATATGTGCAAGGCTGCACGGGAAGGGATATCAGAGTGTCGGTGTGAATCTCATGGTGACAAATTTAATTTTTTCCTTTCTATTTGCCCAACAACAGGCCAAATTCAAATCGAAATGTGCCATATTCAGTTTTGGCTGGCCAGCTGTCGGGGGTGGTTACTTATTTGCGGCAGAACCAGACCGTTTTTATCTCATGAAAAGATTTGTCCTTTTTAGCCTTTTGATCTTCCTGCCCGCCATTGCCCGCGGCCAGTATAGCAACAATAACCTGGTCGTTGTTAAGGAAATTTACGATGGCGTCGTATGCGATTCCTGCATTGTTACAATGGCCGGTAATATCAGTGCGATGCCCGATAAGATTTCCTTTCTGACGCCTAACCGCGACAACCAGTTCCTCTACACGGATGCCACGCTCACCAGGGAACTTTCCAGTGTCGACCCTTCGAAGTTTTTTGTGTCAATGAGCAATTTTTCGCTTGATTTCTATCCATTTGGTAAAGTGCTGGCCCGCAAAGGCGATTCAATTCCCCACATTGATTTAAAGGATTTGCAGTTCCGGACTTTTGTAAATGGCAGGCTGAAAAATGATTGGACCACCGTTCTTTCGCTTAAAAATGATCCGGATTTTTACATTGGTCATGTGGATATGAATATGCTCCGGCACCAGCCCGAAAATGTGGAAACGACTCCCGCGGAGCATTACCACGCCGGAAAGTTCGAGCTTCGCCTGAATGATTCGCTGAACGTCGAATTCAGGAACAGGAATACATTGGCGAGCGTATACCATTTCTCGATCACCCGCGTACGGAGTGTCCCCGATTTTTTCAACTTCGTCGATTTTTCATCCGATAAAAGCTTTGAAGAAATTCTGAATACCGAAATCAACAAAGCGTATACAGGGCAGGGACCGCAGACCAACCATTTTGAAATAGAAGCCGGGCATTCGGCCATTCTGCGGTTTTCAAACCATGAGCAATACCAATTCTTCGGACGGACGCCAAAAAATAGCGGGATTGAGTACGCGATCGGGAAGCCCGAAAACTGGCAGCGGCTCGGAGGGGACAATAGCACCAAATTCACGAGCGGTTATTCCTACATTTACCTTGACAAACCTAAGGCGGGCTCCACTGCCAGGGTATTTTTGCGGTACCGGCATCAGCCTGAGAGCATTCATGAGGTAACAGTCGTTGTCAAACCGTCGCACGCGGGTTGGATCGATGTCGCATCGGCCATAATTGGGTTGATTATCCTCGCACTTCTGGTTATTTTCTTTCAAAA
>CBIHPQ010000281.1:0-9171 GCA_966211825.1 uncultured Dyadobacter sp.
GGGCGTGGGGGGACCTTAGGGAAAAACACCCGGGGGCTGCCCCCCCACCCCCCCGCCTTACCACCCCGCACTGGCTGACAACTTGGGTTACACACCATACTGGCTCTTTTATAATGCCAAAATGCATTTTACTGCGCTTCGACCAGTTTCTTGATCTCTACCAATATCGGATTCCATCCTTCGCCATTATTGTAAGAATCCTGATACCGGTGCTCACCGTCGGCAACGGTGCTGTAATCGCCCTGCGTAACCTTCAAAAGCGTTTTTTCTCCTTGTGGAATAAGGTCATAAGTGACTTGGAGATAATTTTCGGCCACGTCGTCGATGCTGGAATGCGGGTCGATGGTGGTATAGCGAAGAAACTTCTCCGGCTCGATGTCCAGGATTGCTCCCTTGACCCAGATAATCTCTTTTCCTTCATGCTCTCCTTTCCATAGCAGTTCGCTGCCGACATTCCAGTCGGAAAGTGCCTCACAGCCAAACATATACTGCCTGGTCTGTTCCGGATTCACCAGCGCGTCCCACACCCGGGAAGCCGGCGCATCAATGGTAATTTCGTTTTTGATAATGAGTGGTTGTGACATTGGTTTGTTTGTTGGTTGATTGGTACGACTGGATTGGTTGTGATCGGTTGGGTTTTTGTCCGCGGACGCTGGTCGCCCCGGATGGCAATATTACCATACACCAGCCGCCCCGCGATTGCGTTTTACGGATTATTTCTAACGGAAAAGGGAGTGACGCCGAATTTCTTTTTGAAGGCGTTGTTGAAATGCTGGGGTGTGGCGTAGCCTAGCTGGGTTGATATTTCGGCGGCTGTTTGCTGTGTATCAAGCAGGTACTGCTTTGCCAGTTGCAGGCGCTGGTCGGTCAGGTAACCGAAAATGGTGTGGTTGAACGTTTCCTTAAAGCCCTTTTTCAGTTTGTATTCATTCAAACCTACATGCCGCGCGATCTCGGAGAGGTTCGGCGGGCAATGCACGCGCTCGTTGATCAGGTCGCGGACCGCGATGATCTTTTCCTTGTCCGTTTTGGTCTTGATGAATGTCTCCGTTTTACGTTCGGACGCCTCGCACGCATCCGCGCACAGCACGAGAAGCTCGATACTTTTTGAGAGGAGAAACAGTTTTTTAAGGCTTTCCGAATATTTACAATGGATGATTTGCTGGATCACCTGCTGGATCGGCGAGTCGATCGTTCCCCAGTTATCGGTAAGTATTGTGCTTTTTCCCTGGATGATGGCTTCGGAAAAGTGTTTCAGGGCGTCGCTGGCATTTTGGGTGAACTGGATGAAAACGTCTTTCGGAAATTGAATGCCGAATGTCTCGATGGCCAATGTCTTCGCCTGGACCGTCATTTCAAATTCCTGCGAATACATGATGTTATGATGCCCGCCGACGAGGTCGAACGTCCTGCCAAGCTGATTATAGGTGAACATATAGTCGCCTTTCAGCCCGAAATGCATGCGTACCACATCCTTATTGGCACTTTTGGAATGGAAACCGGACAGTTCCGTGAACCGCGAAACGGCATGTCCGAGCACGATACCATCGCATTGCCAGGTAACCCCCGTCATTTGGCCCTTGTCGAAGCTCCGTGTCTGCTTGTCTTCCATACCAGGTTATTTTTTGCGGCTTGCAAGCCAGAGGATCGAGTTGACCAGGAACTTGTTTTGCGCATCGTTATCAAAGGTAAAGGATAATTCCTTGTTCGTTTTATGCTCGTAGTCGATGTCGTTGTGCCCCATATTCATGTACAGCATTTTAAACTTCTTATTAGTCCATGCGACGGGATAGTACCCGCTATGCCAGATTTCGTGCTGTTTCGGGCCGGTACCGAGCGGGAAGCTGGACGGATCAACTGATAAAAGTATTTGAATATCAGTGTTTTGGGTTAAATCCTTTTCCCATCGGTACCATTCGTTGGGGGACGCCTTGAAGGTACTGCCTAAGCCGCTGGTGGCCGGGTGCTTTGCGTCTTCGACCTTCAAAATAGCGGAGGTAGGGCGCCAGGTGTTGCTTTTATATTGGCCCGAGCCGAGGAACTGGTCGTGGTACCAGTCCCAGTCCTGCGGATAGGCAGAGGGCGTCAACGCGAACGCGGCGAAATGAAAGCCCATCCATCCACCGCCATTCTCCATGTATTTCCGGAAAGCAGCGCGTTGCTCGGGTTTTTCGGGACGTGTGTCAAGGAAGAGCACGACCTGGTAATGCGACAGAAATTCCGCATTCAGATTGTCCCAGTTACTTGTAGAATCGTAAGAAAAGCCGTTTTGTTCACCCAGCTGCGGCAGGCGGCGGTTAGCCTCGTGCACGAAGCTGATGTGAGCCAGGTCGTTTTTGCCTGTAAAAAAGGCGATGACTTTGAACCTGGGCTTTTGGCGGGCATTTGCAAGATTGAACGAGAGCATCATGCCCAGGATCACGGCCAGGATCGCCAGCGGCTTTCCGGATAGGTATTTCATTTTGATAAGGGATTAGGTATGATTAAAACAAACCAAATATAAACGGTAAATGGCGTACGTCGATCCACCGCTAATTTTAGTTTTGAAAACGATGAATATCCGCTTTATTTGCCGTTTCCAATTTCATTAGTAAACATGAACTACACCCTTATTGCACAACAGGCGGGCGTCAGCGACAAGCAGGCGAGAAATACGATCGCGTTGTTCGAAGAAGGCGCTACGGTGCCTTTTATCGCGCGGTACCGCAAGGAAGCGACGGGCGGGCTGGATGAAGTCCAGATCGGCAGCGTCAGAGAGGCATGGCAGAAACAGCAGGAAGTCGAGAAACGGCGCGAAGCCATTCTGAAAAGCATTGAAGAGCAAGGTAAGCTCACGCCCGAGCTGAAAAAGAAGATCGAGGGCGTGTTTTCGATGACCGAGCTGGAAGACCTTTATCTTCCCTATAAACAAAAAAGAAAGACCCGGGCGACCATAGCCATCGAGAAAGGCCTGGAACCGCTTGCAAAGCTGATTTTCGAGGGTAAGGAGCGCGATCCGGAAGGTAAGGCTGCCAGTTTCCTGAACGATCAGGTGGCGAATGCCGGTGACGCATTGCAGGGCGCAAGGGATATTATCGCCGAATGGATCAACGAAAACCAGGAGGCACGTTCCAAAGTCCGGTTCACATTTCAGCGCGGCGCCATTATCACGTCGAAGGTGAAAAAGAAAAAAGAGGAAGAAGGCGCCAAATACCGCGATTATTTTGAGTTTTCGGAGCCTTTGGCTAAAATACCTTCCCACCGCCTGCTCGCATTGCGCCGCGGCGAGGAAGAGGGCATTCTGAGCGTGGATATTTCGCCGGACGAGGACGCCGCGCTCGAATCTTTGGACAGGCTGTTCATGTTCGGGACCGAGGCGTGCAAAGACCAGCTCGAACTCGCGATTGCCGACAGCTACAAACGATTGCTGAAACCGTCGATCGAAACGGAATTTGCCAATCTTTCCAAAGAAAAAGCCGATGTGGCCGCAATACAGGTCTTTACCGAAAATCTCCGCCAACTTTTACTCGCATCGCCGCTTGGCCAGAAAACGGTGCTGGCCATTGACCCGGGTTACCGCACAGGCTGCAAAGTGGTTGTGCTCGACAGTCAGGGCAGCCTCGTCGCCGACCACGTTATCTATCCATTCGATAAACCTTCGGAAGCGGGCGCGCGGCTGAGCGAGCTGATCAGGAAGTTTAAGGTCGAGGCGATCGCCGTCGGCAACGGTACCGCGGGTCGTGAGACAGAAGATTTTGTTAAAAAACTGCTGAATGGTTCGGGGCAGTCGGAGGATATCGGGCTCTTCATGGTGAGCGAGCAGGGCGCGTCTATTTACTCGGCTTCGGAAGTTGCGCGGGAGGAGTTTCCGGAGAAGGACGTGACGGTCCGAGGTTCCATTTCCATTGGCCGGCGGCTGATGGACCCGCTGGCGGAGCTCGTAAAAATCGACCCGAAGTCGATCGGCGTCGGTCAGTACCAGCACGATGTGGACCAAAATTCATTGCGGAATGCTTTGGACGTAGTCGTGGAAAGCTGCGTGAATTCCGTAGGCGTAAATCTCAACACATCCAGCAAGCATTTATTGCGGTATGTTTCGGGTCTTGGACCGGCTTTGGCGCAAAATATCGTCGATTTTCGGGCAAAAAACGGGAATTTCAAATCCCGGCAGCAATTATTGAAAGTCCCGCGTCTCGGAGCGAAGGCATTCGAGCAGGCGGCGGGCTTTCTGCGCATTGAAAATGGCACTAATCCATTGGATAACAGTGCGGTACACCCGGAGCGTTACGAAGTAGTAGAGCAAATGGCCAAAGATGCCGGTGCTACTGTGAAGGATTTAATGCAGAAGCCGGATTTGCGGCGCCAGATTAAGATCGATAAGTATGTCTCGGCCGCCGTAGGTCTGCCGACTTTAAAAGATATTCTGGCCGAGCTCGAAAAACCTTCGCGTGACCCGCGTGCGGAAATGAAGAAATTTGAATTCGACAGCTCGGTTCGGAAACCAGAAGATTTGAAGGTCGGCATGATCCTTCCGGGGATCGTGACGAACATTACCGCGTTCGGCGCGTTCGTGGATGTAGGTGTGAAGCAGGACGGACTCGTGCACGTATCGCAGATGGCCGACAAGTTTATTAAAGACCCGAACGAAGTCGTGAAATTGCAACAGCACGTCACCGTCAAAGTGACCGAAGTAGACCTCAGCCGAAAGCGGATCGCGCTCTCTATGAAACTTTGAAAAATACAAAACCCGCTGGTCATTACGCCAGCGGGCTTTTTGTTATTACCCAATCAAAGTACGTGCAGCCGCTCTTCCTCCACAACCCTTTTCAGATCGTGCAGCACGTTCATCCAGTTGCCCTCTGCCTTCACCACGGCTTCGTCGTCGTCCAGGTTATCCTGGGTAACCACTAGTGTTGTATTGTCGTGGTAGTCGGACAGGTGGAAGGTCACATGAGTATAATTATCCTCAAAATCCTCCGTGCCGGACAGCGGACTCCAGAAAGAATAGCTTAGTTCGCGTTCCGGGGTGATCCTCAGGATTTCGCCTTTATCGACGTAGTGCTGGCCCTGCCAGACGCCTTCGAAGGTGATAGGGCTCCCGATTTCAAAATCCGAGCGCATTTCAGTGCCGTGAAAATACTTTTTGACGAGTTCGGGTTCTACCAATGCCTTCCACACCGCAGAAGGGCTTGCATGGATAGAAATGGTTGTGGTTGCAAGCTGTTTTCTGTTCATGTCATTCGGAGTTAGTACTGTGATAAATGCTGAGAAAACTGTGCCAGGAATGCCGCACGCCCGGCCTGCGTGGCTCGGATTTTGATCGCAGGCCGCATATTCAACGTATATTTGGCTAAATGAGTTGACATGCGCGAGCTATATTTCAAACAATGGTTGCCCATCACCCTGGACGAGGCATGGGCATTCTTTTCAAATCCGGTTAATTTAAAGGAGATCACGCCCGCACATATGGGGTTCGTGGTAACGTCGTCGCACCAGGGCGGTGAAATGTATGCCGGGCAGATAATCCGTTACATCGTCAGGCCGCTATTCGGCATACCGCTGAGCTGGTGCACCGAAATTACACATGTAGTTGAGAGACAGTATTTTGTAGACGAGCAACGCTTCGGGCCTTACGCGTTCTGGCATCACCAGCACCACTTCACGGAGCAAAACGGCGGCGTGCTGATGGAAGATATCCTGCATTATAAGGTGCCCTTCGGTATTTTGGGAAAACTGGTGGACCGGATGATCGTGAACCGGGAGGTGAATACGATTTTTCACTACCGCAAAAAGGTGCTGACCGCGCGTTTCGAAAGTTAGAAGTTGTATTGCACGCGTGCGGTGAACACGTCGTCCGACACATCACGCTCGTAACCCGCGAGCGCCGACTTCTCATTGCGCACGAATTCGTAGTAAAACACGAATTTCAACGATTCGTTGGCCATGTATACGTAGCCCATACCCAGGGTATTGTAACGAAGATCGGCCTTGCTGAAACCATTGTCAGCCGAGATTTGCTGGCCTGAGACCTTTGTGTTGGGGTCGTACCAATCGTATTTCATCACAAACTGATGGTCGAGGCTCCCCAGGTGTTGCAGGAAATAGAGGTAGGCGCCGTCGAAGCTGCGGGTGTAGAGCGGATCTTTAATGCCGTTGGTAGCCGGGTAGGTGCCAGGCGTTTCGCTCGTCCCGAAAGTAGCGGTCTGCTGTCCTTTAATATATTCTGCACGAAATTCGGTTTCGCCTTTGCGGTTTGGAAACGACAACTGGAAATCCGCACCAGCGTAATTGCGCGGTCTTACTTTGTGCAGGTTCGCGGCCGCTGAGTCGCGCACCGCCTGGTATTCACCACCGCGGCGCTCGGTTTTATAAATAACATTGCCCTGGCTCACAATCCCGCCCGCGTAGCCCGATAGCGCCGCCGACAATGTGGCATTGCCCAGCGCGCGAACCCTGGTGGGTTTGAGGCTGAACCGGCTGATGACATCCTTGTGGCTGTCGTAATCCATCGGACCCGACATGCCTTGGCCGTTGAAAACGCCCACATCGAATTTCAGTTTCTGGTGCCATTCCTGCGTCTTGCGGCTGGTAACGGTGAGCATTACACCGATGTCGCGCTCGGTGCGCATGAGTATCTGCGACATTCGTCCGCGTTCCGGGGTTTCGCGGTTGGCCGATGAAAGGTTTACCTCGTGCCCGAACGGCCGCGCGAACATCCCGGTCGTCAATGCGAAGATCCTGAATTTATTTTCATAGAACCGTCCCCAAAAGTCGCGGATGGCCACGCCGCGTTCGGTACCATCGAACTGGAATACGAAATACGACGTCGGGTCGTCGTTCTTGTTCAGGTGCGCGTAGTCCACACGCAAGCGCCCGCGACGGAGCATAAAACGGTTATTGGAGAGACCTGAGAAATTTCCGCCTGCATAAGTTTCGGCCCCTTCTTTGGATATAATCTGGAACTGTGGTTGAATGTAGCCACTGATTCTCACGCGGTTATATCGCTCGTAAATCGAGAGCATACCTTTGCCCATCTGGTTTGTGGTATCCACAAGGTCCATAAGGAAGCGCTGGGCAAAAAGGTTTGAATGGCTTAAAAGTATAAAAAGTAATAATAGGCCGGCAACACGGAACTTCATCAGGTTATATAATTGGTGGCTGTAAAACGGGCTACAAAGAACCTTATTTTCCCTTAATTATTTCAGCCAGATCCGATAGTTTTTCTTCCCAGTGCTCTCTCATTGCTTCGCGGTCGGCCACGTTGGGAAGCTTTTCGTGGTGAAAACTGATCACACTTTTGCCGGCATTTTTGCTTTTGCTGCCAGTCAAGCGCACCTGTAAAGTCGAGCTGTGGTGCCAGTCTTCCGGCTTCCATGCCATCCGGAAATGCGAGCCGGGTTCCAGCACGGTGATAGTGCCGGTGACGCCTTCTTTCGTTTTAAATGATTTGGAGGTACCGATGCTGCCGTCTTCGAGCTCGCCCAGCCAGGCATTCAGCCCCTGGTCCGAGGTCATCAGTTCCCAGGCCTTTTGCGTGGGGATCGGGAACGTTCTGGTAACCCCGATCTCATACCCCGACGCGAGCTCTCCCGGTTGCCGTTGCCCGATCGCCTCGCGGTAACCCAACGCGATTTTCTGGCGGTACCAGATGTTTTCGACATGTTGGGAGAGCAATGTAACGACCTCCTTGTGCGTCTTGCCTTTGCATTTGAGATTGTCGAGCCATTCGATCCACTCCGGCCAATCCCGGCCTGTCTTTGCTCTTAATGCTTCTGATGACAGCTTCGCAAGCTGACCTGTTGATGATGATGTCTCTTTTGTAGCCATGACTTTTACATTTTGTACTAGTGTAAATTTAGTCAAAAATCGACTGCAATATGGCGTTTCGCGGATCTGTGGACGGTAATGGGAAAGGAATGAGCGGCGGTGAAAGAAAAGGCTGTAAAAGGTGCAGATAAATTATCTGACGGTGCAACGATCTGTCAATCAGGAGAAGTATGGATGTTTGCATTTTATACTTTTAATACATTTGACATTTAAAATGTATTAAAAGTATCGAAAGTATAATATTTGTATATTCTAGATAGTATAATAAGTAATAAAAGAAACTTACTTTGTAAAAGTATAAATAGTATCTTACTTTATATATTATTCATAAATATCGTTTTATAGAAAGTAGCATTTGACCTCTCATTACTATTCAGACCGTAAGTAAAAAAAGGCATATACATTTCATACATATGAACTGTATACGCCTTCCTAAAAGTTTATTGCTAATTAGAAGTATTATTTTAAATATACTTTTAATACATTTAATATTATAAAAATTATGATACTAAACATACTTTCAATACATCTGGTAAGAATAAACTATACCCAAAATACTGGCCTAATATGCAGCAGTAAATCGCTTCCGGATGAAGTTGCCCTGCTCGATTTCGTCGACGATGGCGACCGCGGTATCATCCACTGACAACCTGCTATGATGATGCTCGTCGAACACCGGCGTATCAAGCGCGGTACGGTACTTACCTGTGCGCTCGCCCGGATGGGCAGGAGACATCTCAATGGCCGGACTTAGAAAAGTCCAATCCAGTTCAGTTTCCGTTTTCAGGAAATTCAGGTAATCGCGGGCTGCTGTGGCGCCGGGTTTGTAGGCTTCGGGGAAGTTGGGGGTGTCCACCAGTTGCAGGCCTGGCTGGATTTCCAGACTGCCCGCGCCGCCTACTGTGAGAAAGCGTTTTACGCCAGCCTGCTTCACACCCGCCTGAATGGCCTTCGCGCCGGCGATGAAATCGTGGTAGATATTAGGGTTTGTCCAGCCGGCATTAAATGTGCTGATCACCGCATCGTGGCCCGCAACTGCGGCCGCAACTTCGTTGGAGTTCGCTACATCGGCGGCTTTGGCCGTTACGAGTTCGCTGCTAGCATCGATTTTATCGGTATTACGGGCAATAGCAGTAACCTGGTGGCCGCGGGAAACGAGCTTCTGGAGATTCGTCCAGCCCTCGTCGGTCTCGGCCAGCAACGTCATGTGGCAGGCCCGCTTGCGGCCGGGAATGTCCTTCTTGTCCCGCTTGAAGTCGATCCGGCGGTAGTGCTGCTTCTCACCGCCGCCGCGGTGGCGGACGGTCAGCCGACCGGCGTTGTTCCGGCCGGAGCCGCGCTTCTGGGCCTCGAGCAGCGGCTTGT
>CBIHPQ010000282.1:0-9159 GCA_966211825.1 uncultured Dyadobacter sp.
TACACATAGCCCAGCTGATCGTCGACGGCTATGGCTTCGATTTCTTTTAAGCCGCTGTATTGGCCGAATTTCCGGACGAGTGACGCCTTTACCCGGCCTTTACCATTGTCTTCCAGCAAATATTGCCAAAGGTAAGTCCCGTCGGTAGGGCCGGACTTGCGACCGACAATGGCATATATTTTACCCGACTTGTTTTTGTAAAGCGCGATACCCATCAAATCACGTACATTCCCGCCCGTTTCTCCGGCAAAAACTTCGATGCCGCCATTGTCGACGGGTTTCATGTCTGGCACGCTGTAAATGCGGAGCTTATGCGTGAACCGTTCTGTGGTCACGGCAATGTCCACCGGCTTGCCAGCCAGGGTTAGTCCATATTCAATATCCACATTATCAGGTCGTTGAAGTCCGGTAATGGTTTTGTCTCGCTGCAATTTGCCTTGCAGGTCGAAGACGTACAAGCCGCCGTCCTGGTCTTTATCGGTACCGATGATCAGGCTTTTTGCAGGATCGGTTGGGTTGATCCAGATCGCGGGATCGTCGGTGTCGTGGGCTACGGTGTCGGTGATGAATACCGGCTGGATGACCGTATTGACGGTGTCGGCCTTAGCGGACTGGATGGGGGTGTTTTGATGGGCCTGGCAGGCAATGAAGGATGCGGCCAGGCCGAGAGCCGGGATGAATAATGCTTTCAATGGGTCAGAAGAATGAGATGTACTAAACTGAGAATGTCAGCCTGAGCGAAGCTGGCCCTTTGTCATGTTGAGCGAAGTCGAAACATCGTGCTTGATGCCTTCGACTCCGCTCAGGCTGACAGTGCCGTCGTGCAACATATAACTTGAATGAAATTACTTGGTCCCGAATGCCCCGATGTAGTCGGCAGGAGCCGGGGACTTGTAAGTTACACCGTTGACAACCAGGCCATCCGCGTAGAGGCGGGTGAAATTGGTCTTGCCTTTGCCGAGTGCCGGCGAGCCTGCTTGCAGGTGGAAATCCCAGGCGCTGTTGAAAGTGGCATTTTTGCTGTCGGTAGTCAATGGGTAGTTCACGAATTTAGGGTCGTTGTCGCCTACTTTCGCGGAAATCAGGTCGCTGGCACCTTTCAGGATCTCGACCGACGGCTGGAACTGTTTCACACCTTCCTCGGTAGCCCCATAATATAAAGTGTTGTCTATCACGGAACGGTTATCCACCGAGTTCTCTACATTTTCCTTTTTGATACCGAAACGGTCGTTGGCCAGCAGGTTGTTATAAAGGTCGGCACGAACGTTTTTTTCCAGCCAGATAGAGCCGCCTTTGGTAGTAGGCCTTCTCCAACCTGCATTAACGATCGTATTGTTGTAACCCACAATGTAGGCCTGCGGAGAGCGGTCGCCGGAATTTGAGAGCTTCAATGCATTGGTATTGGGGCTATACACTACATTGAATGCCACATCCGCCTGTACCCCCGATTTAATATTGATCGCGTCGCCGCCTGATACGCCGGTGGTGTTGAAGGTGTTGTTGGCGATGATCACCTTACCGCCTTCGATATAAAAGCCGTCCTCATTGAAGTTGCGGATAATGCTGTTGACCACTACCAGCTTGCCATTTACATTGGGATAATAAATCACCGGCACGTGCTCGCCGGCGATGGCTTTGTACAAATTTGCTTTCACCGAGGGTGATTCTTCGGTCGTTACCGCGCCGCCGTATTCAAGAATGGTATTGCTCAATACAAATTCAGCTGAATTAGGTCCGGCGATCAATCCACCCCACAAGTTGCCAAATTCGTTTGCCTGCGTTTTCCAGGCATCAGGTACCGTGAATTTCACGGGTGCGGCAGCGGTTCCGAGACTGTACAGATTACCTTTCACCACCACTTCCGGTTTGATCACCGAGTCGCTGAAAAGTACTATTACACCTTCTTCAATGGTAAGCGATTTGCCATCAGGTATCTGAATGTGGCCGGTTACTTTGTAGGTGTTGCCTTTGGTCCAGATGCCGGATACTTCTCCGCTTACCGATTGCTCCGTGGGCTTGTTGCCGATAGGAGCGGGCTCAGAGTTGTCGTCGCTGCAACCGGTGATCAGGAATGCGGCGAGCGCTGAAAGCATGAATAGCTGTTTCATTTTGGATTGGTTCATGATATTTAAAAATTTTGATGACTGACTATAACTTGTATCGTACGCCGATCAGATAGGAGCGCTGGTAACGGTCGCGGCGGATGAGCGTTTTGCCGGGCAGGTCCTGATGCGGGATATCGGCATTGGAGGCGCTGGTGTTCTTCATATACACTTCCATGGGCGTGTCGAGGAGGTTGTTGACTTTCACGAACAGGCCCAGGCCATTCCTGAATGTCTTTTCAATAGAGGCATCCATCTGCACGAAGCCTTTTTGCCAGAGGTCGTTGTCGAGGAACTGCGAAACCGTATTGATCCGCTCTCCCGTGTACCCGCCCGCCAGCTGCGCGTCGATGCCGTTTTGCTGGTTTTTGTAGAGAATAGAAAGATTGCCCACATGCGCCGACTGCCCGTAAAGCGGCCGCGTTTGATCGACATTGATTGTTTCAAGGTCGCCGCTTTCGTTGCGTATGCGCCTGGACTTGGGCGTGGTAATGCGCGAATGCGTGTAGGTATAGTTGGCTTTGACACCGAACTGCTTCACATATTTGATATAGTCGATCTCCAACCCGTAGTTTTTCGCATTTCCGAAATTCCCTGGCGAATAGTAAATGTCCTGCCCGCGGATCGCGTCGCGTTGGAGCGTGTACTCGATCGGATCTTTGATCATTTTATAAAAAATACCTAACATAAACTGCTCCGAGGCCCGTGGGAAGAGTTCGTAACGCAAGTCGATGTTGTCGGCGATGGCGCGTTTCAGGTCGGGATTACCGCGCTCCTGGTATTCTTCCTGCACAATGCGGTAGGGCACGATCTCGAAAAAGCCGGGGCGGTTGATCGAGCGGAAGTATGAGGCCCGGAGGTTCACGTGGTCTTCCGGCTTGAATTTGAAATGCAGGCTCGGCAGGATGTCGGTGTATTTTTGGTTGCCGTCGGGACGGTCTTCACCGATCGGGAAGAGCATGGAGTAACCCTGGTCCGTCGCTTCTGCGCGCACGCCGCCGAGTATTTCCAGGTTCTTTGTTTCCGCTTTAAATTGTATAAAACCTGCCTTGATCTGTTCGGTAGCATCGTAGCTTAATGCACTCGCCACCGAGCCGCGGGGGTTCTGGATCGTCCAGCGGATCTGGGTGTAATCGGTGAAATCCTTTCCATATTCTGCAAACGGGTCGGCCGGGCGGAGCTGGTAGTTGTTGTAGAAATTGGAGCGCGATTTGTCGCGGAATAGGCCGCCCGCCGTCCATTCAACCTGGGTGGAGCCCAGGGTGGTGTTGTAGGTCAAATTCAGGTAGCCCGACAGGTCACGGTCGGAGTTGTGCTCCCAGCGCCGCGACGCATCGCCGACGGTCGTTTTTCTTTCCTGAAAGTGCTCCATTATCCCGATCAGCGGCACGGTCACATTATCGGGGACTTCGTTGGTCGCTTTGGAATACACGGCCGACCATTGTAATGCAAGTGCATCGAGCAATTGGTGTTTGCCTTGTAATGTGCTGTTGAAAATCTGTTGTCTGGTCAGCCGCGAGCGGGTAGAGAAGGCCAGCGTCGCATTTCCCTTCACGGGATCATAGCCGCCAATCGTGAGTTGCGTGGATTTTACATCCCGTACTTGCACGTTGGTCAGGTTCATGAATGCATTGTAGAACTGGATTTTGTGCTTCTCATTAATCCGGTAATCTATTTTGGAATGCAAACCATACCTGATCTGCTGCTCGGAATATGCGCGCTCACTCATCTTGGTAAGCACTTCACCGCGCAGGGTATCCGTGGTTTCGGAATCGAAGAAAAGGCTGTTACTTCCGCGGTGGGTGTTCTGGTAACTCCCAGCCAGCAGGATACCCAGTTTGTCGTGCAGAAAACGGTTTCCTACCGCAATGCTGCCCAGCAGGTTGGGTAGCGGGTTTTTCTGTTTATAGTTAACAGCGGCTGTTGAGAAATCGGCCGGCGTTGCATTGTACTGGTTGCCATTCAGCTCATAAGGCGATTTTGACTGGATTTTTCCAAAATCATAGCCCATGAACTTCCGCTGCATAAACAGCTCGTTATAACCAGTGGAAACATTGGCCGATAATGTAAACCGGTCGGGCGCGTCCTTCATCACCATATTCACTGCCCCGCCGATCGCGTCGCCTTCCATGGCGGGCGTAAGCGCCTTGTACACTTCGAGGCGGTCGAGGAGGTCGGAGGGGAAAATATCCAGCGGCACGTAACGATATTTGTTGTCGGGGCTCGGGATTTTCACGCCGTTGACGAGCGTGTAATTGTAGCGTTTGTCCATACCGCGCAGGATCGCATACTGGCCGTCGCCATTGCTGTTGCGCTCGATGGAGACCCCCGAAATGCGCTGGATCACGTTCGCTACTGTGAGGTCGGGGGAAATCTGGATCGTTTTGCCGGAGACAATATTCATGACCTGGCTCGCATTCCGTTCCATCAGGCGGGCTGTATGCTCGCTCGCGCCGTCTCGTTTGCCGGTTACTGCTACTTCTTCCAGTTTCAGCCCGGCGGCGGTTTCGAGCGACAGGTCCATTTGCACCACTTCATTCCCATTGATCGCGAACTCCTTTTGCATGGGGGCATAGGAAATGTGGCGGATGGTCAGACGGTCGGCGCCTTTTTGCAGGTTGGGAATGGAGAAGGAGCCGTCCAATCCTGAAATATCATGCAGGTTGGTACCTTCGATAGAAATCACCACACCCAATGCAGGCTCGCCGGTGGCCGCTTCGAGCAGCTTGCCTTTGAGGGTCCCCGCTTGCAGGGTTGTGACGGAGAGCAGGAGCAGAAAAATATGGAAGTAACTACGCATCATCGCATTAAAATCACAGGTAATTCCGGGTCCGACGACCAATGGTGGCCGCCCCGTTTCGGTTGGTGATACGAAGGTGTGCAGAACAAACTCAGTGATCCAAATCGGCCCCGTTAACAAAAGGGCAACAGGCCGTTTCACTGCGTTACATCAAGGCAACAAGGATGTTATTTTGTATTTAAATGACTGAGAATGGGTGTGTTATTAGCTGTAAATGTGCCATTATGTTTGTGTTATGGCAGTATTAACAAACTGTTAACCACTCAAATGGATTGGATGTAGGCCGATAGGTTATCACCTGCCGCTAGGTTGAGTTTCTTGCGCAAGCGATGGCGTATCACGCGCAGGCTATCCTGGGAAATGCCGAGAAGCGTGGCGATATCGGTAGAGGTAAGGTTCATTTTGATCAATGCGATCAGCCGGAGGTCGTTGGCTGTAAGCGGGCCGGTCTGCTGTTGGAGGCGGTCGAAAAACGACTGGTGTACCTGCTCGAATATGCCCCGGAATTCCTCCCAATGCTGGTCGTCCTGCAAGCCCTCGCTAATCTGTTCGGACAGCGCCTTGATCTGCTTCCGCTGGTCACGCTTGTCATCTTTGATCATCTCGTCGAGCCGGGTGCGAAGGTCTTCGAGCAGCTGGTTTTTGCGGATCACGTGCAGGGTATAGCTGCTCAATTCCTGCGTTTTGGTTTCGAGCTGTTGTTTGAGGTTCTCTTCTTCGAGCTGTTTGTTTTTTAATTCAACCTCCATTACCTGATTTTGGGCTTCGTACACCTGCTTATGCTGCGCGCGAAGTTTCTGCTCGTTCCTGATTTTGAGACGCTGCCGGCTGATAATCAATACGGCTAATGCGATAATCAATATAACCACTACACCCGTGGCAATGGAAATGAGGGTATCAATGCGCCGCGCCTGGGTCAGTTGTTCGATTTCATTGTCCTTTTTCTCGATTTCATACAGCGTTTGCAGCAATGCGAGCTGCTTGTTGCTTTCTTCGGAATAAATATCATTGAGCAGGCTGCGGCTTAAAGTGAGGTAGTGGAATGCGCTGTCGTTCCGGCTGAGCAGGTTGTAGGCTTTGGCAATATCATTATAGGCACTCGAAATCTGGTAGCGTTCGCCGCTGGTTTGGGCGAGCTGTAAACTTTGCTGACTGAATGCGAGCCCCTCACGGAAGCGGCCGGTTTTGCGGAGCACGTCGCCGAGGTTGTTCACCACTTCCACCTGCGCGCGGGCGTTGCGCGTCTGCGTATTGAGCACGTAAGCCTTATTGAAATAGAAATAGGCTGAATCGTATTTTTCGAGGTCTTCGTAAATGCTGCCGATGTTTTCGTAAATCTTCGCGGCGCCGTCTTTGTGTTGGTCAAGCTGGTAGGATTGCAGGGCTTTTCGCTGGAAATGGAATGCGCTGTCGTACATTTCGCGCTTTTCATACAGGTGACCGATGCGCCCGTAAATTTCCGCTTTGCCCGATTGCTGATTAAGGGCCTGGTAAATCGCTAACGCCTCGTCATATTGTTTGCGGGCCAACTGCGGCCGGCGGGTGCGGTAATAGAGCTCACCGAGCATATTCAGGTTCTCTGCCAGCATCTTTTTCTGATCCTGGTTGCGGAATATCTTTTCGGCTTTCAGCAAATAATCCAGTGACTGCGGGTAGTGCCCCGAAATGAACAGCAGCCTTCCGATCTGCTGTAAATAGCCCGCCGCTTCCACCTCATTATTCTTTCCAATTGCCAGGTTATAGCTTGCTTTCAGGCCTATCAGCAACGAATCCGGGTTATGCGGGCTGGCCGTGGTGCCTGGTTCCGCTTCCGGGATGTCTGTTTGGGCAAATGCATTTTGAAATGTGCAGGAAATCGAAATCATCCAGGACATGAGCAGGATAATGGCGATATGGATAGGAGGGGGCGAATGCTTTTTGGCGCGGCCGGTATGCATGGCAGAAAGCGCTGGGTTAATTTCATGCAAGTTACGGCGGCGTGCCTGCATGAATGCCAAAAGCCATTGAAATACATCAATGGCTTTTGAAAATTAATATTGAGGTAACATTGCTGTTAGTCTCAGATAAACCGGTTGATCAGGTTTTCGAGGTATTCCTGCTTGCCCGAGGTCGTTGCCGGCTCGCCTTTGTCTGCGGCGTAGCTGAACAGGTCTTCCAGTTTCAATGCACCTTTTTCGAACTCGGCACCTTTGCCGCCGTCGAAGCTTGCATAGCGGTTTGTACGGATTTTGTCGTACTCGCCATTCTGGATGATCTTGTCGGCAATCACCAATGCACGTGCCACGGTGTCGATACCGCCGATGTGTGCGTGGAAAACGTCATCCACATCGGTAGAGTTACGGCGACGTTTGGCATCGAAGTTGATACCACCGCCCTGCAAACCACCTGCGTTCAGGATCACGATCAATGCGCGGGTCCATTCCGCGATGTCGTTCGGGAACTGGTCGGTATCCCAGCCATTCTGGTAGTCACCACGGTTGGCGTCGATAGAGCCCAGGATGCCTGCGTCGGCAGCTACCTGCAATTCGTGCTCGAAAGTGTGGCCGGCCAATGTAGCGTGGTTCACTTCGAGGTTCAGGCTAAAATCAGCTAGCAAGTCGTGCTGGCGAAGGAAGCCGATCACAGTTGCTGCATCGTAATCGTACTGATGTTTTGTAGGCTCGCAAGGTTTTGGTTCGATGAAGAATTTACCTTTGAAACCGTTTGCACGGGCATAAGCCACGGAAATTTTCAGCATTTGCGCGAAGTGCTCCTGCTCGCGTTTCATATCGGTGTTGAGCAAGCTCATGTAGCCTTCGCGACCACCCCAGAATACGTAGTTTTCACCGCCAAGGGCAATCGTAGCGTCCAAAGCCATTTTCACCTGTGCACCCGCGTGAGCAACCACGTCGAAGTCGGGGTTAGTAGAGGCGCCGTTCATATAGCGGTGGTGACCGAAAAGGTTGGCAGTTCCCCAAAGCAGTTTTACACCGGAAGCCTTTTGTTTTTGGCCCAGATATTCAGTCAGGGCTTGCAGGCGCTTTTCGTTGGTGCGCACGTCGTCGTCATAATCCACCACGTCTACATCGTGGAAGCAGTAGTAAGGCAGGCCGAGTTTCGTAATGAATTCGAACGCCGCGTCAGCTTTGTCTTTGGCACGGTCTACGGCGTCAGCTTTTTTGTCCCATGGGTAGAAAAGCGTCGGTCCGCCGAACGGATCAAGGCCAGCTCCGCAGAATGTATGCCAGTAAGCCACTGCAAAGCGCAGGTGGTCTTTCATTGTTTTACCGGCGATAACACGGTTTTCGTCGTACCAGCGGTAAGCCAGTGGGTTGTCGGTTTCCGGGCCTTCGAAAGAGATCTTTCCGATACCCTTAAAATACTCCTGTTCTCCGAGTAGAATGCTCATTTTAATGTAGTTAATCGTTTTCTAATGGTTCAATAGATAGTCCGACGGAATAGAACGGAAAACACAGCCTCCCTTTCCTCCCTCCTCCTGTCTTCCTACTTTAATTAATAAGTGTAAAATTGACATTTCATACTGCAATACTATCACTTTTTTCTGAAAAATTTGCAGTGCAAATAAAAAGAGGAGCAGATTTAATTTCTGCTCCTCTTTTGCTAGGTTTTAACGGAATTTGATCAGAAGAACTTCGCGCGGTGGTCTTCGATCTTCGCGCTCTCGCGGATGGCTTCGTTCACCAGGTACGACATGCGGCTTTCCAGGGACTGGGTCAGCTGTGTTTTGTACTGGGTAAAGTCAGCGATTTTAGGAGCGTCTGTTTTGCTTGAAAGCTCCATGATGAACACGCCGTTTTCGCCGGTGAACACACCCGATTTCTGGCCGGCTTTCAACCCGAATGCTTTTCCAAGCGCGATAGGATCGAAACCTGCGCTGGTCAGGAAGCCGGTTGCCAGTGAAATGTCGTTTGCAGATTCAACCAATGCACCTGCGCCGTATTTTTTAGCGATGTCTTCCAGTGATCCGGATGCACCTTTCAGCTTGGCAGAGATCTGCTCGGCTTTGATCTGGTTGCGCACTTTGGTAGTAAGTTCGTCACGGAAGTCATCCACTTTCACGTCTTTCGCATCCGATTTACCTGTCAGAACAGCCACTACATATTGTTCTTCTGTTTCAAACACAGGAGATACTGTCGAAGGCTTCGTGTCGTCCTTGAATGCCCATCTTACGATTTCGCGTGCATTCTGGATCGCGTTGATGTTCGTCGCCGATTCTGGAATGCGGTTAGCATTCGCAAGAACCAGTGCTTTATTTTT
>CBIHPQ010000283.1:0-9153 GCA_966211825.1 uncultured Dyadobacter sp.
GGCGGTACGAAGAAGCAAAAAAAGAAATTGCTGCCAACGCATTTACGAATCCCATTTCAAGGAAGTTCGTGTACGTAGGCAGGCTTGCGCAGGAAAAGAACCTGAAAACCCTGATCCTCGCATTTGCCCATGTCATCAAAACAACCGGTTCGGACTGGAAGCTGCTTTTTGTAGGCGATGGTCCAGAGCGGAACAACCTGGAAAAGCTGGCTGCCGAATCGGGCGTGGCTTCACAGGTGATTTTCGCGGGCGGTTTCCCGTGGTACCAGGTGCCGGGCTGGCTCGCGCAAAGTGATGTGCTCGTGCTGCCCAGCAAGTCGGAGCCATGGGGACTGGTCGTCAATGAAGCGATGGTTTGTGGAATGCCGGTGATCGTGTCCAAAACCTGCGGGTGCGCTGGTGACCTGGTCCGCGATGGCGCCAACGGGTTTACATTCGATCATTCCAGCCAGGCTGAGCTCGAACAACATATGACTTTTTTCATCCATAACTCCGACCGCATTGCAGAAATGGGGCGGGAATCGTTAAAACTGATTGCCCCTTTCGCGTCAGGCCCGGTGGCCACGCAAATGGCCGCAGCATACCGCGCGCTGGCAACCGATCGAAAGGGAGCCTGACACAACTATACATTTGAACCAAAGCATGCGAATACTCAATATTTGTGCATATACATGGGCGATCGGCGGCCCGGCCCGCATTATCTACGACCATACCACGGAGGTTGTCAGGCAGGGCCACCAGGTCGATATCCTGAGTCCGATGACGCCCGGCGAGAAGATGTACCCCGTTCCCGAGGGTGCACGCCTGATCGAGGTCGCGCGTACGACGCCGGTGAGCAATTTCTACCGGGAGTTTTCCGTCGATTTATACAAGTTTTTGAAAAAACACATCCACGAATACGACGTGGTACATATGCACGGGATCTGGCATTTCGGTAGCCTGGCGCCGTTTCTGATTCCTTCGAAAGCCATTAAGGTCATTACCATTCACGGTTTGCTCGATAAATGGGCCGTGGCGCACAGCAAGTGGAAAAAAGATCTGGTGACTTTGTTATACCAAAAAAGATTGCTGGGCCAGGCCGACCTCATCCAGATCAACAATACCGATGAGGAAGAGGATGTGATCCGCTACCTGGGTTACCGTCCCAAAAACATGGTGATCGTGCCCAACGGCATGAAACTCGACGACTATAACCGCTCAAATTTACCCGAAAAAGGCCTTTTCAGAGCTAAACACGGAATTTCGCCCGACCAGCAAATGGTCCTTTTCCTGGCCAGGCTGAACATTAAGAAGGGCCTCGACCTGCTTCTGCCGGCATTCAAGAAAGTCCACGAACAATTGCCGGATGCGCAGCTGATACTAGCCGGCCCGGACGACGGTTACCAAGCCGAAACCGAAGATTTTATCAGGAAAAACAATCTGGAAGGACGCATTAAACTCGTGGGAATGCTCACCGACACCATCAAAAAGGAGGCATTAGCCGATGCGGACCTGTTCGTTTCGCCCTCCTATTCCGAAGGATTTTCGATCGCGGTACTCGAAGCGATGACCTCGGGCGTCCCCGCGCTCGTGTCCGATCGCGTGGGCTTCGGCGACTACATTGCGCGTTACGATGCGGCTTACCTGACGCCCCTGAGCAGCGAAGGCGTGGCCAACGGACTTCTTAAAATATTACAAGACAAGCCTTACGCCGAAGCCATCGCAAATCGAGCTTACAAGATGGTAACCGAAAATTTTGACATCCGTGTGGTTGCCAATCAGTTATTGGAAGAATACAAGAAAGTTCAAAAAAAGTAACTACATTTGCACCCGAAGTAACCGCTGACCGATGCCCGGAAAACGACGCCGGGTTCTGTTTTAAACAAAGTATGATCGATTTATCCGTCATCATTTTAACACACAACGAATCCAAGCACATCGGCCGGTGCATTCAAAGCCTGTTACCGGTTACTGATAAAATTTTCATCGTCGACTCGTTCTCAACCGATGACACTGTGGCGATTGCCGAAAGCCTCGGCGCGACAGTCGTTCAAAATCCCTGGGTCTCCTACGCTTTCCAATTCAATTTCGGCATCCTTAACAACCCATTTCAGACAAAATGGCTTATGCGCATGGACGCCGACGAATATATCACCCCCGAACTCGCCGCAGAGCTCAACAGCTCGCTTGCGCAGGTGCAGGACGATGTTTCGGGATTATATGTGAAACGCCGGGTGATTTTCATGGAAAAATGGATACGCCGCGGCGGGTATTACCCGATCTGGCTGCTACGGGTGTGGCGGCGCGGGCTGGGGATTTGCGAGGAGTTGTGGATGGACGAACATATCAAGCTCAGCAGCGGCACCCCCGCGCAGTTACAGCACGATATCGTCGATCATAACCTCAATAACCTCACCTGGTGGACGCAAAAGCATAACAATTATGCAATCAGGGAGGTGATCGACCTGTTGAACATAAAATATAACTTTGATAGCAAAGAAACAGTGGAACCCAGTTTTTGGGGCAGCCAGGAGCAGCGCACGCGTTTTCTCAAGATCAAATATGCCAATATGCCGCTCTTTACGAGGCCTTTCATCTATTTCACATTCCGGTACCTCGTCAAATTCGGGTTCATGGATGGAACAAAGGGACTCATATGGCACGTTTTACAGGGGTTTTGGTACCGCTTTCTCGTGGATGCCAAGATTTACGAAGTGTATCACAGGGTAGGACGTGACAAAGAAGCTATTATAACACATTTCAGGACGGAATATGGAAAAGACCTCAGAAACCCAAACCAATCTGTCCGCATATAACAACGATTGGTACAATCCGGGCGGCTATGCGAAGCTGGTGATCTGGTATTTATTCAATCGCCTGTTCATTCATACGCACATTCCCTACCCATCGGCATTCAAAGTTGCATTGCTCAGGCTGTTTGGCGCGAAGATTGGGAAAGGGGTGGTGATCAAGCCCAAAGTGAATGTGAAATACCCCTGGTTCCTGCAAATAGGCGACCACGTCTGGATCGGCGAAAATGTGTGGATCGACAACCTCACTTTGGTGACTATTGAATCAAACGCGTGCCTGTCGCAAGGCGCGATGCTCCTGACGGGCAATCACAATTACAGGAAGACTACTTTTGACCTGATTGTAAAGCCTATAACGCTCGGGACAGGCTCCTGGATCGGCGCCAAAGCAACGGTTTGTCCGGGCGTGCAGGTAGGCTCACACGCGCTGCTGACCGTCGGATCGGTGGCAACGAGCCACCTGGAACCGTACGGAATTTACCAGGGAAATCCTGCAAAATATATCAAAACAAGAACTATAACCCATTGAAAGTAAGCATACTTACGGTTGTATATAATGGTGCCGCGACGATCCGTCACTGCATTGAATCCGTCCTTGGCCAGGATTACCCGGATATAGAGTACATTGTTGTGGACGGGAACTCCAAAGACGGCACCCAGGAAATCGTGCGGTCATATGGCGGGAAAATCGCCCGTTTTGTGAGCGAACCCGACGCCGGAATCTACGATGCCATGAACAAAGGCATACAATTGGCAACCGGAGATGTGATAGGGATACTGAATGCCGATGATTTTTACGCATACCCATCGGTGATCAGCGAGGTAAGCCTAGCGCTGGCATCCAGCGACTGCGATGCGGCCTACGGAGATCTCGAATATATTGATGCAAATGATGCAACGGTCGTGCGGAGAAAATGGGTCTCTGGTGCATACAAAGTGGGTGCATTCCTGAATGGCTGGATGCCGCCCCACCCCACCTTTTTTGTCAAAAGGGAGGTTTACAACGCACACGGACACTTTCGCCTCGATCTTGGAAGCGCAGCAGATTATGAACTGATGCTGCGTTTTGTGCATCGCGAAAATATCAAGCTGGCCTATCTGCCCAAAGTCCTCGTGAAGATGCGTGCGGGAGGTGTCAGCAACAGCACATTCAAGAACCGGATTGCGGCAAACCGGAACGACCGGATGGCCTGGAAAATCAACAATCTGGAACCCCGGTTTTATACTTTATGGTTAAAGCCTTTAAGGAAAATAATACAATTTATCTAAGGACCGGAAGTCAACTTAAGTTCTTTAAACCACACAGTAAATATTTTGATACTCAGGCATTTGCATATTTCAATTATTGGTTTATATTTCGACATTTGAATTTTGGATTTTCCGATCCCTCCTCAACGCACTTCACTAATTTGACAGGCACATGGAACTACAACTACCTCTGCAGATACTGACCGAAGGAAACGTCAATACGCTTGTCCATCACGACATCTATCAATGCCTTCTCTCGTTTCTGATCGGATGCTTTCTTTCGATCATTTCGATACCCATTATCATCAACCTCTCGAACCTGCTGCACCTGACGGCAAAGCCGGGTTTCAGAAGCTCACATGAGACCGAAACGCCTACCCTGGGTGGTATTGCCATATTCGCAGCGACGCTGATCGCCTATTTTTTGTGGCCGCATTCGGAAAACATTCTCGATTCGAACCTGATCAGCCTGGCCATGACCGGCGTGATCATTCTCTTTTTCCTGGGGATCAAAGACGATATCCTTGCGGTAGACCCGACCAAGAAGCTTATTATCCAGATTTTCGCCTCGCTGATCCTTGTCGCAATGGGTAATTTCAAGGTGGATAACTTCTACGGCATCTTCGGCATTCACGGCGTTTCAGACTTCATCAGCATTCCGCTCACCGTTTTCATATTCATCGCGATTATCAATGCGATCAACCTGATCGATGGGATCGACGGTCTGGCGGGCGGTATCAGCCTTATCGCCGGTCTTGGATTCGGAATCTGGTTTATTGCCAACGACCATTTCTCGTTCGGTTGCCTCGCATTTGCCATGTCGGGTTCATTGCTCGGTTTTCTGCGTTTCAATTTTTCCAAAACCAGCAAGATTTTCATGGGCGACACCGGGTCGCTGATCGTCGGTTACCTGCTCTCTATTTTCGCAGTGGAATTTCTCTCGCTGAACGTCGGCTACCTGCACGATCCCAATGCCTACTTCAATGCACCGATCATCGTGATGGTACTGCTCATCGTCCCGATCTTCGATACGTTACGCGTCTTTATCGTACGCATTTTCAAAGGCGGCTCGCCTTTCGTCGCCGACCGCAACCACATGCACCACATCCTGATCGACAACGGCCTGAACCACTTCTGGGCGTCGTTCACACTGTGGATGGTGACGATCATCAACACGGCATTGTTTTTCACCTTCCACGGTGACATTACCAACACCGCGTCGCTCTACATTTACATCGGGATGTTCGGGTTGTACATGGTATTTGCCTATTTTCTCAAAAAACGCATTGTTACCGTCAAAGAGCGGAAAAAATTAGTCAAGAGCCCGTCACTGGCTGATGACGACCTATCTACATTTCAATAATTGCCTCCACAAGCCGTCCGAAAAACGGCGATGAAATTCTCGCGAATACCTTCCGCGAATTCATTGCCGTGAACCGAATGTTTGTACCTTAGCACGAAACATCGTCCATTCAGGTATGAACAAAAAGATCAGAAAAGAAGACGCGCTATACTACCATTCCAAGGGTAGGCCAGGAAAAATACAGGTTATTCCCACCAAAGAAACGAGTACTCAACGCGACCTGTCGCTGGCCTATTCGCCCGGCGTCGCGGAGCCTTGCCTGGAAATCGCAGAGAATGTAGAAAATGCCTACCTATACACCGCCAAGGGCAATCTGGTAGCCGTTATCAGCAATGGTACCGCCGTGCTGGGCCTGGGTGATATCGGCCCGGAAGCTTCCAAACCGGTCATGGAAGGAAAAGGATTGCTCTTCAAAATATATGCAGACATCGACGTTTTTGACATAGAACTCAACACCAAGGACGTCGATGAATTTGTAAGAACAGTCAAGATCCTCGAACCGACTTTCGGGGGCGTCAACCTGGAAGATATCAAGGCGCCGGAATGCTTTGAAATAGAAGCACGGCTCAAAAAAGAGCTGAACATCCCGGTCATGCATGACGACCAGCACGGAACGGCCATTATCAGCGCCGCAGCGATGCTCAATGCACTGGTGTTGGTCAACAAAAACATCCATGACATTCGCGTAGTAGTGTCGGGTGCGGGCGCATCCGCGGTATCGTGTACGAAGCTGTACCTTGCATTAGGAGCCGATCCTCAAAAAATCGCGATGTTCGATACCAAAGGCCACATCCACAACGGCCGCACGGACCTGACCGACATGAAAAAGCAATTTGCTACCGAGGTCGCATACGGATCGCTGGAAGAAGCCATGGTAGGCGCCGACCTTTTCCTGGGCCTCTCAACTGCCGACATTGTTTCGAAAGAAATGGTAAAGTCCATGGCAAAAGACCCGATCGTGCTGGCCATGGCCAACCCGAACCCCGAGATCCCTTACCCGGATGCGGTGGAAGCTCGTGAGGACGTGATTATGGCCACCGGCCGCTCTGATTATCCCAACCAGGTGAACAACGTGCTCGGGTTCCCGTACATATTCAGGGGCGCGCTCGACGTGCGCGCGACGGAGATCAACGAGGAAATGAAACTGGCGGCCGTGCACGCATTGGCCGACCTGGCCAAAAAGCCGGTACCCGATATCGTGAACCTCGCTTATAATGAGACAAATATCGTTTTTGGTAAAAATTATATTATTCCAAAACCGGTGGATCCGCGCCTGCTGACGACCGTAGCACCCGCTGTGGCAAAAGCCGCTATCGAAACCGGCGTGGCCCGCAAGGTGATCACCGACTGGGATGCCTACGAGCAGGAGCTTTCGAGCCGCCTGGGACGCAACGAGCAGATCTCACGTGTGATCCTCAACAAAGCAAAATTGTCGCCTAAGAAGGTCGTATTTGCGGATGCCGAAAACATTCAGGTGCTGCGCGCCGCCCAGCAGGTCCGCGACGAAGGCATTGCCACGCCGATCCTTCTTGGAAACAAGGAAACCATCCTGCATTTGATCCGTGAAAGCAAACTTGACCTGACCGACGTGCTGATCATCGATCCCCGTGCGGAAGAGAGCGAGCCGATGATCGAGAAATATGCGGCGAAACTATACGACAAACGCAAAAGAAAAGGCCTCACGCCGATCGAAGCGCGCCGTACGATGTATTTCAAAAGCTATTTCGGCTCGATGATGGTCGAAAACGGTGAGGCGGATGCATTCATTTCCGGGCTCACCAGGACTTACCCCGACACGATCCGCCCTGCGCTGCACGTGATAGGCAAGCAGGAAAGCGTTAACAAAGTGGCGGGGATGTACATTCTGCTCACACCGAAAGGTCCGCTGTTTTTCTCGGATACGACCGTCAACCTCGACCCGACAGTCGATGACATCGTGGAGATTACAGAGCTGACTGCAAAAGCCGTGGAGCAGTTCAACATTCAGCCGCGCATTGCATTGGTAACCTACGCCAACTACGGTTCCGCCAAAGGTGCCGACGCCGACAAAATGCGCGAAGCCACGGCGATCCTGAAAAAACGCAACCCGTCGATGGTCGTAGAAGGCGAATTGCAGGCGCATTTGGCATTTAATACGACATTATTGAAGGAAAACCACCCGTTCAGCGACCTCGTCGACGGCGGTGCCAATACGCTGATCTTCCCCAACCTTTCGGCCAGCAACATTGCCTATAACCTGCTGAAAGAAGCTGCGGAACTTGAAACCATCGGGCCTATCCTGCTTGGTTTGAAAAAACCCGTACACGTGCTGCAATTGGGTAGCTCCGTGCGCGAGATCGTGAACATGGTAGCAATTGCCGTGGTGGAAGCCCAGATGAAAGGTAAGTAATGCTTTAATGATAATGTAAAAAAGAAAGTAGCCCGGAGCAATCCGGGCTATTTTCATGTACAACACTTTTCCTACGGCTTCAACTTCACCAGCGAAGGATCGTATAACTTCGAATGGATCTGTTTGAGCTTTGCCTCAGGGAATTTGATCACTTTCCGATCATAGGTCATCAAACCATTGGTTTCTACCTCTACATCAGTGGTTTGCGTGTAAACCGCAGCCGAAAGGCCTCTTTTGATCAAAGGTTCAAACCGGTTAATGAAGGTCTCATAACGGTTATACAGCTCTTCCTTGTTCTTAAAGCTCTGATAACCCCAGTTATCTTTCTGCTGCCATACATGCTGGTCGACCGGCAGGCCTAAACCGCCAAACTCACCCAGAACGATGATCTGTTTCTGTCCGAAAAGCTCAGGGCGGGGCATTACCGGAGCCGGATAGTTGTGCAAATCGATAATGTGCCCTACCGGCTCGAAATTGCCACCGCTGGCGCTGTTCACCAGGCGCGACGGATCATACTGCATCGTCCAGTTGGTAATCTCCGCAGTTTTGAACTGTCCCCACGCTTCGTTGAATGGCACCCAAACGACGATGGAAGGGAAAAAGCGGTTCGCGTCGATGATCGCTTTCCATTCTGTTTTGTAAATATTTTCCGACTCCGGCGTACGCACTTTGTCGGTTTCGTTGCCGGTAATGCCCGGCCGCATTTCCCAGTTATTACCCAGGTCCCCGCTTGGCATATCCTGCCATACGAGCATTCCGAGCTCGTCGCAATAGCGGTACCATCTGGCTGGTTCCACTTTCACGTGCTTGCGGATCATGTTAAAACCCATTTCCTTCGTTTTCACGATGTCGAACTTCAACGCTTCGTCGGTAGGCGCCGTGTAAAGGCCGTCGGGCCACCAGCCCTGATCGAGCGGGCCGTATTGGAACAGGAACTTGTTATTCAAAGTCATGCGCTGGATGCCATTCTCGTCCACCTGCACACCGATTTTACGCATTGCCGCATAGCTCTTCACCTCGTCGACCACTTTTCCGTTCCGGGTAAGCGATACGGTCAGGTCATACAAAGAAGGAGATTCCGGCGACCACAGCTTTGCATTACTGATCGTCAGGCTTGCCGGCTGGCCAGGAGCTACCTCTTGTTCGGCGACTTTCGTGGTACCATCCCAGGCAGTGATTTTGACCTTATCAGCCGTACCTGCGCTCGCTACTTCAGCATTTACCGTGAGTGTTTGCTTGTCAATATCTGCTACCGGTGTCACCCATGCAATATGACTGGTAGAGACGGTTTCGAGCCATACGGTCTGCCAGATGCCCGTTACCGGCGTGTACCAGATCCCATGCGGGTTCTTGATCTGCTTGCC
>CBIHPQ010000284.1:0-9089 GCA_966211825.1 uncultured Dyadobacter sp.
TGCCAGCTTGTCGATCGGCAATCCCGCGAAAACGCCCACGCCGATCGCCGCAAGCAGCAGCCCGACTAGCGGGTGCATTTTCAATATCGTGGAACTGAGGACAATAAACGCAATGGCGGCCAGTACGATAACGATGATCATGCTCGCTGCTTATAAAAGTTTGAGCACAGCCTCGTCGCCCATTACCGCATTCGCCGGCCGTGGATGACCGGCATCGAAAACGGCCAGGTCTTTCTGTTCCAGCACTTTCGCCGGTTCTTCGTCGATTTGTCCGTCTTTATTGGTTACCGCTTTCAGGTCGAGTTTTAGATGTTTCGCCATAAATGCATACATCGCTTTCCGCTTGGAAGGCCCGAAATCATGCTTTTCGTCCGCCAAATGCACTGCTTCGAGATTTTCTTTTTTACCATAAAGCGAATAAACCTTCTGCATAAATGGATATTCTACTTCCGAAGTATTCTTGGTCCAATCGCCGCCGTCGGAGATCATGATCATCGGGCGCGGGGCTGCGAGTGCTGCTATCTCTACATTATTGGTCTGGTAATCAGCCTTTTTATGGATCGGCAGGCCGCTTTCGCAAACGCATCCGCCAAAGAAATACGCCGATACCATCACCACCGGCACCGACACTTTCACGCGGTTGTCCAATGCGGCTAGCAGGAATGTCTGCGTTCCTCCGCCCGACTCACCTGTGCAGGCTACGCGGCTAGGATCAACGCCTGGAATCGAAAGCAGGAAGTCCAGCGACCGGATGCTATTGATGGTCTGCAATTTCAATGCTTTTGCCATTTTATGCTCACATTGTTTGGCATCGCCCTGCCCTACCATGTCCCACACGAACACGATCGCGCCCATACGTGCGAGCGTGGCGCAGCGCTTTTGCGTTTGCTCGCGGAAACGCCCGTGCGGGTTCTCGCCATGGCCGTGCGGCGCGAGAATGGCCGCGTACGACCTCTGCTGTTTTAATGGTCTGTACAAATTACCCGTCACGTAAATGCCGGGCATGCTTTCGAACGCCACATTCTCGATCGTGTAGCCGTCCATCTCTTTTTTGGAATGAATAATCGGCTTCGAGGCGGGCTTCTCCGGTAATGTCTGCAAATCCATCCCGTCGCGGATCTGCTGGCGGATCTGCGCGGCGCGCGCTTCCCATTCAACTTTGGAAGCCGGGATATGTTTTTCGAGAAAAGCCTTGCCCTGTTCCTCGGTGAAATAAGCGCCCTGGCAGAGCTCGGCTTGCTGTGCAAAACATGGGGCCGCTAGCCCCAAAAAGCTAACAAGGAGTGTATAACGGATTTTCATTGGAATGTCGATTTGGTCAGAAAAGCATGGTATGCCGGCGGGATACTGTTGACGAGCGGCGCTTTTGGGGATTTGACCATAGACCACCCCCTCCAATCACGCCTCGCCGCGCAGCCCTACCGGGATCGCCACCCGTACGTAACCTTTCAATATCACCGCTTCCAGCTCACTTACCAACCCCTTGTACTCTCCGTCGATCTGGAAATGGGCGGATTTTTCTACGCATTCGATCTTCGCTTTTTCGACGGAAATCACTTTCATGATCTCCGGGTTGAAATCGGTACTGCCGGCGAGGATCTTAGCTGTTTCGATGAAATCCAGCTTTTTGGCGATGACGAGTTCGAAAAAACCGTCGCACATATCGCCAATGGGATTGATACTCACACCCGTACCATATTTTTGGGCATTGGCGATGATGACGATCAATGCCTCGGTTTCGATCACCTCCTTTTCTGTGGTAATTTTCACTTCGAAATTCTCATGTTCGCTCAGCGTCCGGAGCATTTCGCGGGCGTAACCCAGTTTCCCCCTCGTGTCGCTGTCCTCGTAATTTTTAACCAGCAATGCATTCAGACCGATATCGGCCAGGTGCAGACTAATTTCTCCATTGATCGACACCGCGTCGATGGCCGACACATCCCCTTCAAATGCCACTTCCAACGCCTGGTCAATAGAACCCGACAGCCCGAAATCCGCAGAAAGGCCGTTGGCGGAACCTGCCGGGATAATACATAAAATCGCGTCGGTTTTGTGAATCGCCTGGGCCACCATCGATATTGTTCCGTCCCCACCGGCCACAAGCACACGCTCCGGCCTGATATTTTCAACCATTTCCCTGATGGTCTGCTGATCGTCTTCGCCGGTGGTGGAGTAAATGCGCAGGTCGCAGCCCGCAGTTTCGGATTTTTCAATTACTCTTTCAAAAATGATATCCTTGCTTACGTCCCCGGAAATGGGATTTACTACCAGCAAAACTTTCGGTTGTGAAGACATATTCGATAAATTAGGGACTTAAAGTCGTCGAGGATAAAGATAGTTATGAAACGTTGTGACTTAAAACTCTACCGTGGCTACGCCAACAAAAAGGAACTTGTCGTGTTTGGCCATGTGGTGAAAAAATACCCCTCCGGTGACCGGAAATATACCAGACGTGGCTTTCGCTATGCGAAGACCATCATCGAGCTCTTTTCCATTAAAACCATTCCGTTTTTGAAGATTGTCCTCCACCTTGGAGAAAAGACCTTCGAAACGACTGCCGAAGCCGACGGCTACTTCCGGTTCCAGGTGCCGCTCGACACGGAAATGCCCGGCGGCTGGCATACCTACCGTGTAACCCTAGACGACGAGATCAACGGCAAAAAATACCATGCGGAAAGTTCGGAAGAATTTTTCCTGCCTTACAAAAGCTCCTATGGTATAATTTCTGATATCGACGACACATTTCTGATTTCCCATAGTCGCCGTTCGTTCAGGAAGTTATTTGTTTTACTCTCAAAAAACGTACAGGCGCGCAAGCCATTCGACGACGTGGTGAAGCATTACCAGCTCCTTTCGTTCGCCAGCCGCACGCATCCGCAGAAGGACAGCAATATCTTCTTTTACGTATCGAGCAGCGAGTGGAACCTCTATGACATGATCGTCAGGTTTGCCGAGTTGAACGGGCTTCCGAAGGCTGTTTTAAAGCTTAAAAAAATCAAATCAGGACTGGATGATTTCGTAATGACGGGCAGCGGCTCACATGAGCATAAGTTGCGCAAAATCCACAATATCATCAATTTCTACCCCGAATTGCAGTTTATATTGCTCGGCGACGATTCGCAGAAAGACCCCGAAATTTACGAGGAAATCTGCCGGACTTTCCCGCAGAACATCCGCGCCGTGTATATGCGCCAGACGCGCCGGCGCGCCAAGCCGCACACCGCCGAATTACTGAAAAATATTCAGGAACTGGGCATCGATATCTGCTACTTCGCGCACAGCAACAAGGCGATCATCCATTCACTCGATACCGGCATCGTTTTCCAGACGCCCGCCGAGCCCGAAGTGAAGGAAATTGTGCAGAACGCCGTTTCCTGACTTTCTTTGTTGCACATTACAGGTGCTATTGGCAGCCCGGTGCTTGATTTGCCGGGCTGGTTTTGGCATATATGCCCCCGTTTCGTAACTTGATCCGACCCATTATCTGGAAGAACCATGAAAAAAATCCTGATCGTTGAAGATGACCGCAGGATCGCCCAGAACATTTTCCGTGGGCTAGCCGCCGAAAATTTCGAGGCAGAGATCGCCTATGATGGCATTACCGGCAAACAAATGGCCCTCGAAAAGAAATTCGACCTGGTGCTGCTCGATGTGAACCTGCCGGGGATGAAAGGGTATGACGTTTGCCAGCAGATCAGGATTTACAAGCCTTCATTGCCCATCATTATGCTCACGGCATTCGGGGAAATCGAGGACAAGGTGGAAGGCCTCAACAGCGGAGCGGACGATTACATTGTCAAGCCGTTCGATTTCAGGGAATTACTGGCGCGTGTTAATGCCGCACTGCGTGTCGCGGAGTTGCTGAATCCCGAAAGTTCAGATAAGATCCTCCGCATTGCCGACCTGGAAATGAACCTCGGTACCAAACAGGTGAAACGGGCAGGTAATGTGATCGACCTCACGGCCAAGGAATTTGCATTGCTCGAATATTTCCTGCTGCACCGCGGACGCGTCGTATCGAAGATGGATCTGGCCGAGCACGTCTGGCATCTCAATTTCGATCCCGGCACCAATGTGGTAGAGGTGTATATCAATTACTTACGCAAAAAAGTCGACAGGGACTTCCCCACTAAGCTCATCCATACCCGGCCGGGCATGGGATACATAATGAAAGAAGAATAGTCCTTTATGAAAATCAAAGACCGCATCGCCCTTCAATTCACGCTCCTGGTGGCGGGGGTGCTGCTGGTATTTTCCATTGCCATTTACAGCGTTTCAGAGCATTACCGCCAGGAGGAGTTTTACGACCGCCTGCGTGGGCGCGCGCGCACGACCTGCCGGCTGCTGGTGAAAGTGAAGGGGATCGACAAAGATTTGCTCAAAGCCATCGACCAGAACACGCTTTCGGAAATGCTCGATGAAAAAGTGCTCATTTTTGATTCAAAGAACGAGCTGATCTATTCCAGCGTCGACGACAAGCTGCTTACCTATCACAACTCGCTGCTCAACGAGGTGCGGGAGAAGGATTATATCGAATTTCACCAGGGCGAAAACGAGGTGATAGGCCTGCTTTACCAGGAAGGCGACGATCCGCTGGTGGTGCTGGCTTCCGCTTACGATACGTTTGGGCACAGCAAATTGCAGAACTTGAAAAGCACGCTGGGTTGGGGCCTGCTGGCGGGGGCTGCATTGACGGTCGGGCTGGGGATTTACTTTGCCGGCAATGCATTGAAACCCATCAGCCGCATTAACGCGCAGGTTTCGCTTATTACAGCACAGAATTTGTCCCAAAAGCTCGACGAGGGAAACCGGAAGGACGAGATCGCGCAGCTGGCGATCAACTTCAATACGGTGCTATACCGGCTGAACAAGGCATTCGAGCAACAAAAAAGCTTCGTATCCCACGCGTCCCACGAACTGCGAACGCCCTTAGCAGCTTTGAAATCCGAAATTCAGCTCGGACAGCGATTCAACAAGGATAATCCTGAAATTGAAGAGGTATTTGCGAACCTGTTTTCGGATACCGAACGGCTGATCAGCATTACCAACAACCTGCTTTTCCTGGCCCGCTCGTATGAAAATATGGGCAATATGAAAATGTCGCATATCCATATTGAAGATCTCGCGTTTCTCGCCAAGGAGGAATTGCTGTCCTCCCACCCCGACTACAATGTGGTCATCGACTACGAAACGATTCCGAAGGATGAGAACGAAACGGTCATCGAGGGCAATGAAGAGTTGCTCAAAAGAGTGTTCTCCAACCTGCTCGATAATGCCTGCAAATATTCCTCCGATCACAGCGCTCAGATACTGATCTCATCCGATGACAAATCCTGCATTGTAAAAGTGCGCGACCGCGGCATTGGTATCAGCGAGGAGGACCTTCCGCATATTTTCAACCCGTTTTTCCGATCGTCCAATGCGACCGAGCTTCCCGGCTTCGGGATCGGGCTGTCCATCTGCCACCGGATTGTGGAGCTGCACCACGGTACCATTTCCGTAACGAGCGAAATCGGCAAAGGCAGCGAGTTTCAGGTGCAATTAAACCACGTTTAAGGCCCCCGGAGGCATTCTAATTTTTTTCTAAGGTTATTTTAAGGCTGGTGTAATACCGGTGTCGGAATATCGCATCATTCTAACACGGAAATTATGCGAACCTACCTCACAGGGCTCTTTGTCTTACTGGCCGCCGCCTTACACGCACAGGATACGTTGCGGCTATCTATCCGGCAGGCCGACAGCCTGTTTTTGCAAAACAATCTTCAGGTACTGGCCGAAAAGTACCAGATCGACATTGCGAAGTCCATCGAAATCCAGGACAAGCTTTGGAACAACCCCACATTCGGCGTCGAGATCAGCGCCTACAACCCTTCGCGTGGTGCGCTGGACGTAGGCAGAAATGGCCAGAAGGCATTCTCGATCCAGCAGCTTATCACCCGCGCCGGCAAGCGCAACAAGCAGGTCGCATTGGACGTGGAATCGACGCGTAAAACCGAATTCCAGTTCTACAACCTGATCCGCACCCTGAAATTCGACCTGCGGCAGATCTTCTTCGAATCCTATTACCTCGAACAGACGATTGCGCTATACGATAACCAGATCGCGACGCTCACCACGACCGTCAGTGCGTTTGATAAAGAGTATAGCCGCAAGAATATCTCCCTGAAAGAGGTCGTACGCCTCAAAGCACTGCTTTTCGAGCTTACTAACGAGCGCGCCAACATTCTTTTTGAATTACAGGAAAACCAGCGCGACCTCCGCACGCTGCTGAGCACAGAACGGCCTGTGAAATCCATGGTCGACAGCACTGAAATCCAGCGCTACCACCTCGACCGTTACTCGCTGGCTGCATTGAAGGAAAAGGCATTGCAAAGCCGCGCCGACCTCAAAGTGGCGCAGTCGGAAACGAAGCAGGCCGAGCTCAACTACACCCTACAAAAAGCATTGGCGAAGCCTGACATTCAGGTGGGCGCCGTGTACGACCAGGCCAGCAACTACCAGAACAACTATTTTGGCTTGAATGCATCCATCGACCTGCCGTTCTTCAACCGCAACCAGGGAAATATCCGGGCGGCCAAAAGCAGCATCAGCTACTATAAAACGGCGGAAAGCGCAAAGCAGAACTCGGTGACCAATGAAGTGGATGCGGCCGTTCAGAAGGTCGGTATCGCCGATAAAGCCTTCCAAAGTGTCGAAGGGCAGTTCACCGACCAGTTCCAGCTTCTGAGCAACGGCATTTACGACAATTTCCAGAAACGGAACGTCACCCTCCTCGAATTCATCGACTTCATCGAAACCTACAACGAGAGCATCAAGGAATATAACCGCCTGCAAGCCGATCGCATCAAGGTGTATGAGGAACTCAACTACGTCGTCGGCGAGGAGCTATTCAATTAACCATTAACGCATTGATCAATGAAAAATACACTGTATGTTCTCGTACTGGCAACTGTTGGCGTGTGGCTGACCTCCTGCGAGCAAAAAAAGGCTGAAAGCGACGAATCGAAGGCATTTATGCTTTCCGATACGATGATGAGCCGCATTAAAATCGACACTGTGCGCACCGAGCCGGTCCGCAACGAACTCACGCTGGTCGGCAAAGTGGTGCCGGACGAGAACCAGGTCATTAAAGTATACCCGCTGGTAGGCGGTAATGTGGAGGAAGTGGACGTGGAGTTGGGCGATAATGTCCGCAAAGGCCAGAAACTGGCTACGATCCGCTCCGGGGAAGTCGCTGATTTCGAGCGCCAGATGATCCAGGCGCAATCCGATTTGCTGATCGCGCAGAAAAACCTGTCGTCCACCGAAGATCTTTTCGAAAGCAAGCTGGTACCGGAGCGCGACGTCATTTCCGCCCGGCAGATTGTGGATAAGGCGCAGGCTGAGCTGAACCGTGTGAAGGAAGTATTTTCCATTTATGGTTTAGGTAAATCCACGAACTACACGGTGAAATCGCCGATCAATGGCTTTATCATCGACAAGAATGTAAACCGCGGCATGCAGCTGCGCTCGGACAATTCCGAAAGCCTGTTCACCGTGGGCCAGATCGCCGACGTGTGGGTAATGGCCAATGTGAATGAAAGCGACATCCCACGCGTGAAGCTGGGTATGCCCGCAGACGTGCGCACGATCAGTTTTTCAGACGAGGTTTTCAAAGGGAAGGTCGATAAAATCTACAATGTCCTCGATCCCGACACCAAGGCGATGAAAATCCGCATTCAGTTGCAGAATGTAGGCTTCAAACTCAAACCTGAAATGCACGCGACGGTAACGCTCAATTTTGAGGAAGGCGACAAAATGCAGGCAATCCCCTCGCAAGCCATCATTTTCGACCGTAGCAAAAACTGGGTAATGGTATACCACAGCCGCACCAAGATCGAAACGCGCCCCGTAGAAGTGTACCGCTCCCTCGCCAACACCACCTACGTAAGCGAAGGCCTGAAACCCGGCGAAGCCATCATTTCCAAAAACCAACTGCTCGTTTATGACGCGCTGAATGACTGATTCCAATTTTGAATGACCGAATGATTGAATGACTGAATGTTGCTCACGCCTAAGTACTCAGTCAGCCACTCCCGATCTCGCTCATTCAAGAAGAAAATATTCAATCATTCAATCACTCAGTCATTCAATCATTCAATACCAATGAACAAATTCATCCGAGGCATCGTGGGCTTTTCGCTCAAGAACCGGTTCTTCATATTTTTCATGACAGGCCTGCTGATCATCTCGGGCATTGTCAGCTACCAGAACACGCCGCTGGAAGCATTTCCGGACGTGACCAACACGCAGATCATCATCGTAACCCAATGGAACGGCCGCAGCGCCGAGGAAATCGAGCGCTTTGTAACAGTTCCTATCGAGGTCGCTATGAATTCAGTGCAGCAAAAAACCAATGTACGGAGCACGACGATGTTCGGGTTGAGCATTGTTAAAATCATTTTTGATGATAATGTAGAGGATTTCTTCGCCCGGCAACAGGTTAATAACCAACTACGTACGGTTTCATTACCCGATGGCGTGGAGCCCGACGTGCAGCCGCCTTACGGCCCTACCGGGGAGATTTTCCGCTTCACCCTCCAGAGCAAGGACCGCGACAGCCGCGAGCTGCTCACACTGCACAAATGGGTGATCGACCGCCAGCTCCGCAGCGTGCCGGGCGTGGCCGACGTGGTCGCATTCGGGGGGCGCGACAAGATCTACGAGGTGCAGGTGAACCCTACCAAGCTCGTGAAATACAATATTACGCCGCTGGAAGTGTACCAGGCCGTTACCAAAAGCAATATCAATGTCGGCGGTGATGTGATTGAGAAGAACGGTCAGGCATATGTGGTGCGGGGAATCGGGCTGCTGAACTCCATTCCCGACATTCAGAACATCATTGTGGAGTATGTCAAAGACAACCCCGTTCTGGTGAAAGACGTGGCCGATGTGCGCGAGTCGGACATGCCGCGTGTGGGGCAGGTTGGGCTCGATGGTAATGATGATGTAGTGGAAGGCATTGTAGTTCAAAGAAAAGGCGAGAACCCGAGCGAGGTACTGGCGCGCGTGAAGGACAAGATCGAGGAATTGAATACCAAAATCCTTCC